>NZ_JBSFBQ010000014.1:0-26487 GCF_053593015.1 Streptomyces sp. NPDC002403
GTACTGCAGGGGGGACCCTGTGGGAGAGTAGGACGCCGCCGAACTCCTTTTACGGGAAAGCCCCGTGCCCTTGTGGCACGGGGCTTTTCTGCGTTTACGGGCATTAACCGGCCAGCCGCCCACCGGTGCCTTCCGGCTTGTCGTGTTCTCAGGCGGGCGTGACCAGGTGGGTGTCGTAGGCCAGGATGACCGCCTGGACACGGTCACGGGATCCCGTCTTCGCGAGAATGCGTGTGACATGTGTCTTCACCGTCGATTCGGCGAGGTGAAGACGCTCGGCGATCTCCGTGTTGGACCATCCCCGGCCGATGACGGTGAGGATTTCTCTCTCCCGCTCGGTGAGGGAAGCGACGCGCGCGTCCAGGGTGGCGGGGCCGCCGGGAGCGGCCGGGAGATGCTGGACGTACGCGTCCAGCAGGCGGCGGGTGAGGCTGGGGGCCACCACCGCGTCGCCGCCGGCCACGGCACGGATGCCGGAGAGGAGTTCCTCCGGCAGTGCGTCCTTGACGAGGAAGCCGCTGGCGCCGGCGCGGAGGCCGTCGTACGCGTACCGGTCGAGGTCGAAGGTCGTGACGATCAGGACACGGGTGCCGGCACCGGCCTTGACGATGCGGCGGGTGGCTTCGATGCCGTCCAGGAGCGGCATGCGGATGTCCATCAGCGCGACGTCCGGGCGATGCCGCTGCACGAGGCTCAGGGCTTCGAGGCCGTTGCCGGCCTCGCCCACGACGGTCATGTCGTCCTGGCTCTCCAACAGCATGCGGAAGCCGAAGCGTTGCATCGGCTGGTCGTCCGCGATGAGCACGCTCGTCACGAGGGTGTGTCCTCCAGAGGAAGTCGCAGTCGTACCTGCCAGCCGCTCACGGCAGCGGATTCCGGCAGTGGACCCGCGTCCAGTGTGCCGTCGTACAGGGACGCCCGCTCACGCATTCCGCTGATCCCCTGTCCGCCGCTCCCGGGACCTCGACGGCCGGTGGTGCCCGTGTCCGTGATCAGGGCCTCCAGTTCCGTCGGCCGGTAGGTCAGGGTGACCTCCGCGGTCGGGGACGGGTCCGTGCCGCCGTGCTTCAGGGTATTCGTCAGGGCCTCCTGCACCACCCGATAGACCGTCAGCTGCCGTCCCGCGGTGGGCGGGGCGGACGGGGGCGTGCCGTGGATGCGCAGGCGTACGGGGAGGCCCGCTGTCCGTACGCCGGTGAGGAGTTCGTCCATGTCGTCCAGGGTCGGTTGCGGGGTGCGGACCGCCTCGGCGGGGTCGTCGCGCAGGACGCCGAGCAGACGGCGGAGTTCGGTGAGGGCCTGACGGCTCGTCGTGCCGATGGCCTCCAGGGCCTGGGCGGCCCGTTCCGGGCTCTTGGCCGCCGCGTAGGCGCCGCCGTCCGCGAGGCCCGTGATGACGGACAGGTTGTGGCCGATGATGTCGTGCATCTCCCTGGCGATGCGGGTCCGTTCGGCGGCGGCCGCGAGCCGGGCCTGCTGGTCGCGTTCCAGCTCCAGCCGGCGGGCCCGGTCGACGAGGGCTTCCGTGTACTCCTTGCGCGTACGGACCACGATCCCGAGCAGGGCCGAGAGCGCGAACGCCCAGAGATGGGGGACGAGCAGCGGGTCCCAGCTGTGCGGGCGGTGTACCGCACCGGCCACCAGCGGGGCGGCCACCAGGGCGCCCGCCCACGCCAGCGCCCTTCCGGGCAGCCGCAGCGCGACGTTGAAGACGACGATCTCCTGCAGGAAGGCTGCCTGGATGACGGCGCCGGACCAGGCGTTCACCAGCGAGACCGGTGCCATGAACGCCAGCACGGCCAGGGGGTGCGTGCGCCGCCACAGCAGCGGGGCGGAGAAGGCCACGCTCATCAGCAGGACCAGCGTCCCGGACACGTGGGGATCGAGGGCCACGGTGCGCCAGCCCCCCGAAGTGACGTCGAGTACGGCGAAGAGCACCCAGGAGACGGTCAGCAGCCCGTTCCAGACCATGGGGCGGCGCAGGTCGAACGCGCGGACGTGCCGGAGCAGGCGTTGCAGATGCCCGGTGATCCGGCTCGTGCCGGGAGTGGTGTCCGGGCCCGGGGCCTTGGCTGCCGGGGCCCGGATCATGTCGTCGTCCGTCACGCGTCCATCCTCGCCGTCGGCCGCCGTCGGGTCATGCGTCGCGTCGGCGCAGCAGCAGGGCGGCCGTGCCCAGGCTCGCCGCGGCCCACAGGCACAGGGCGAGCAGGGCGCCGCCCGTGGAGGCATCGCCTGCGAGCGGGGTGGCGGAACCGAGAACGCCGGCCGCCTGGGTCGGGAAGTACTTGATGGCGCTCTCCACCACGTCGTACGGAAGCATCGAGAGGACCTCCGGCAGGATCAGCACACCGCCGATGTAGGCGCCGATGGCTCCCGGCACGGAGCGCAGCAGGGCGCCGAGTCCGAGCGCGATCAGACTGAGCAGGGTGATGCCCGCGGAGTTGCCGACGATCGCGCCGAACACGCCCGGGTCGCCGAGCGAGGCAGCCTGGTCGGTGTCGTCGAGGAAGAACTGCGCGACGAGGAAGGTGACCAGGGCGGTGGTGAGCATGACGGTGAGGACCGCGGTGGCGAAGACCGCCGCCTTCGCCCACAGGACCGGGAGCCTGCGGGGGACCGCGACGAGCGAGGCGCGGATCGAACCCGTCGAGTATTCGCCGGCGGTGACCAGGATGCCCAGGACCACGGTGCACAGGGTGCTGAGCACCGAGCCGTAGAGGACCAGGACCACGGTGTCGATGTCGGAGTCGCCGCCACCGCTGGTGTACGTCGTGCCCATGACCAGGCCGACGGCGAGCATCAGGACGGCCGCTGCCCCCATGGTGATCCAGGAGGAGCGCAGGGAGCGGAGTTTGTGCCACTCGGAGCGCAGGACCCCGGCGGTGGTGACCCGGTACGGGCGCTGCTGTGCCGGGTGCGGCCGGTGGTCGGGGTGGGCTGCCGCGATGGTCATGCGAGGGCTCCGGTCGTTTCGGGGGCGGTGATCCGGTACTCGACCGACTCCTGGGTCAGGTCCATGAAGGCCTGCTCCAGGGAGGCGGTCCGCGGGGTGAGTTCGTACAGCGGGATGGCGTGGGCGGCGGCCGTGCGGCCGATGTGCGCCGCGTCCGTACCGCGGATGTCCAGCTCGTCGGGGGAGGCGGACCGGTCGGTGGTGATGTCGATGCCGGGGCCGGTGAGGAGGGTGCGCAGGGTGTCGGCCTGCGGGGTGACGACCTTGACCGAGGCGCCACCGGCCGCGGCGACGAATTCGGTGACCGTGGTGTCGGCGAGGAGCCGGCCGCGCCCGATGATGATCAGGTGGTCGGCGGTGAGGGCCGTCTCGCTCATCAGGTGCGAGGAGACCAGGACCGTACGGCCCTGTCGCGCCAGGGACCTGAGGAGGTTGCGTATCCACAGCACGCCCTCCGGGTCGAGGCCGTTGACGGGTTCGTCCAGGATGAGCGTCGCCGGGTCGCCGAGGAGCGCGGCGGCGATGCCGAGCCGTTGGCCCATGCCGAGCGAGAAGCCCTTGACGCGTCTGTGGGCGACCGCGGTCAGCCCTGCCAGGTCGAGTACGTGCTCGACGCGGCCGCGCGGGATGCCGTGGGTGTGGGCCAGTGCCATGAGGTGGTTGAAGGCGGTGCGGCCGGGGTGGACGGTGCGGGCCTCCAGGAGCGCGCCGACCTCGGTGAGCGGTGCGCTGTGGGCGGTGTACGCCCGTCCGCCGATCGTGGAGCGGCCCCGGGTGGGTGCGTCCAGGCCGAGCAGCATGCGCATCGTCGTCGACTTCCCGGCGCCGTTCGGGCCGAGGAAGCCGGTGACGGTGCCGGGCCTGACCGTGAAGTCGAGGTCCTGGACGACGGTGTTGTCCCCGTATTTCTTGGTGAGTTCGTATGCCCTGATCATGCGGTCGACGCTACGCAGCGGGCTCGCGACCGGCGTCGGACCTGGGGCGGGACGTGGCGGTGCGCGTAGTACCGGGGTACGACGTCATGCGGTGCGGAAATGGTGTTGGCGCAGGTCGGGGGGTAGGGGGAGGATCGGTGGATGGAACATGTGATTCGAGCCGTGCGTGCCGACGAGTGGCCCCTGGTGAAGGAGTTGCGGCTGGCCGCGCTGGGGGATCCGGTCGCGCCCGTGGCGTTTCTGGAGACGTACGAGCAGAGCGCGGCGCAGTCCGACGCGTTCTGGCAGGACCGGGCGCTCGGTGGGTCCGAGACCGGGAGTGGCGATGTGCGGCAGTTCGTCGCCGTCGCGCCGGACGGGCGGTGGGACGGCAGTGTCACGGTGCTGATCGAGCGGCCGGACGCGGAAGTGCGGTTCGGGGAGGCTACCGACGTCCACCAGGCGCATGTGGTCGGCGTGTACGTACGGCCCGAGGCGCGGGGCGCGGGTCTGGCCGAGGAACTGTTCCGGGCGGGGACGGAGTGGGCCTGGTCGCTGGCGGAGCCGCGGATCGAGCGGGTGCGGCTGTATGTGCACGAGGACAACGCGCGGGCGGCGGCGTTCTACCGGCGGATCGGGTTCGTGGCGACCGGGGGTTCGGTGCCCTTGCCGGGCGGCCCTTCCGCACGCGAGATCGAGTACGCGGTGGAGCGCGTTCCGTCAGGGTGAGGCGGTGAGCTCCTGGGACCAGCGGGCGCGGGCCTGCTCCTGGGAGCGGAGGAGTGCCAGGGCCGGCAGCCCCATGTCCTGGCCGGTCGCCAGCAGTTCCGGGAGCCGGGGGAGGGGCGCCACCGCGGCGATGTCGTCGAGCACCAGCGTCATTGGTGGGTCGAGCCGGCCGGCGGATGACCGTGCGGCCATGCGGCGGCCGTGCTCGACCACGTGTGAGGCGAGTGCCGTGAGCAGGGGCATGGCTCCTGGTCCCGAGCGGGGGTCCTCGATCGGTTCACCCACCACATAGAGGGTGCCCCCTTCGGCCGCGAAAGATTCCAGCGCGAGCGAATCGGCCCGGTTCGGTGTGCAGGCCTCGCGGATGTGGACCGAGGACAGCGCGCCGAAGGCCCGTACCGTCAACTCCTGCGCCATTTCGCGGCGTTCCGGATGCGCGGTCAGCGCCGACTCCAGCAGACCGGCGAGTCCGGAGGCCGCCTTGGGGTGGGTACGGAGCAGGCGCACCGGTTCGTGGGCGCTGCCGCCCAGTGCCCAGCGGTGGACCTGGCGGAAGGGGCGGCCGTCGATGGCGGCGGCGTGCAGCCAGCACTGCAGGAGTGTTTCCGCGGTGTCGGCGGTCGCCGCGTCGATACGGGCCTGTGGCCGGACCGGGGCCAGGAGCGCGGTGGAGCGGGCGGCGGCCGTGTCGGGCTGTTCGCAGCCCGCGGTGGGGGACCAGTGCAGGCGGGCCGGGGTGTCGCAGAGGTGGCCCGGGTCGTAGACGAGAACCGGGCCGAGCTTGGCGCGGGCGTCCTTCGTCTCGCCCCAGACGGTGGGGTCGGAGGTGACGACGAGCGCGGGGCCGCCGGCTTCGAGGATGGCCTGGACGACGGTGGGGCGACGCGTCGCGGCCGGTCCGTAGACGACGAGGGGGGTGCGGGGGGAGGGGAGCGAGGTGGGCGGGGGAGGCGAAGCGGGAGAGGGGAGGACGGGGGCGGGGGCCGCCGCTTCGGTTCCGGCTCCGGGTTCGGCTCCGGTGGGGGCGGTGGTCTCGGCCGGTGTGTGTTCCATGGGGGCGGTCGGGGGGTCGGCGGCGAGCGGCTGCGCCTGGCGGTGGGGTTCCCGCCGCTGCCGGGTCGGTACGGGACCGTCCCCGTTGCCGTCCTCGTACCGCTGGTGGCGCTGCCGCGCCCGTACCTCCCGCCAGCGCGCCACCACGCCCAGCGCGAACACCGTCAGCACCACCAGCACCATCAGTTCGCCGATGAACAGGCCCCAGAAGAGGCCGTACCCGGAGAGCTCCCCCGCCGGGGTGTTCGGCCAGGCGGCCGGGAGGTCGTGCGGTGCGGTGACGAGCCGGCGCATCGACAGGGGTGTCTCGGCGAGCGTGACCCCCTCCGGCCAGGCGCCGTGCGCGAACAGCCCGGCCAGACCGGTGGCCGTCCACGCCAGCAGCGTCAGCCCGAGCAGGAAGGCCAGCAGCCCGATCAGCAGGCCGTCCGGGATGCCGCCGCTGCCGCCGGAACGTTCCTCAGCGCGCCCCGCCATGTCATGCCACCGTTGACTCGGACGACTCGTTCAGCCGTTGTTGGTGCTCGATCCGTGCGGCGCGCTGCTCCGCCTCCAGGTCCGCGGCGCGCACGTCCTCGGGGAGGAGCTCGGCGGCGGAGGACTCGGTCATCGCGCGGTCGGTGAAGACCAGGGGGCGCTCCGCCTCGGTGATCAGGTGTTTGACCACCTGGACGTTGCCGTTGACGTCCCAGACCGCGATGCCCGGGGTGAGGGTCGGGATGATCTCGACCGCCCATCGGGGCAGGCCGAGCACGCGCCCCGTCGCTCTGGCCTCGTCGGCCTTCTGGGCGTAGATCGTGCGGGTCGACGCCATCTTCAGGATCGCCGCGGCCTCGCGGGCCGCCGCTCCGTCGACGACGTCGCTGAGGTGGTGGACGACGGCCACGAACGACAGGCCGAGCCGGCGACCGAACTTCAGCAGGCGCTGGAAGAGCTGCGCCACGAAGGGCGAGTTGATGATGTGCCAGGCCTCCTCCACCAGGAAGATGCGCTTCTTCCGGTCGGGCCTGATCCAGGTGTGCTCCAGCCAGACGCCGACGATCGCCATCAGGATCGGCATCGCGATCGAGTTGCGGTCGATGTGCGAGAGGTCGAAGACGATCAGCGGGGCGTCGAGGTCGATGCCGACGCTGGTCGGTCCGTCGAACATGCCGCGCAGGTCACCGTCGACCAGCCGGTCCAGGACGAGGGCGACATCCAGGCCCCAGGCCCGTACGTCGTCTATGTCGACGTTCATCGCCTCGGCGGACTCGGGCTCCGGGTGGCGGAGCTGGTCGACGATGTCGGTCAGGACCGGCTGCCGGTCGGTGATCGTCTCGTTGACGTACGCGTGGGCGACCTTCAGCGCGAAGCCGGACCGCTCGTCCAGGCCGTGCCCCATCGCGACCTCGATGATCGTGCGGAGCAGGGCGAGCTGGCCGGTGGTGGTGATCGAGGGGTCGAGCGGGTTGAGCCGGATGCCGCCGTTGAGGGCGGCGGTCGGGTCGAGGCGGATCGGGGTGAGGCCGAGCTCCTGGGCGATGAGGTTCCACTCGCCGACGCCGTCCTCGCCCTGGGCGTCCAGGACGACGACCTGGCGGTCGCGGAAGCGGAGCTGGCGGAGCACGTACGTCTTCTCCAGCGCGGACTTGCCGTTGCCGGACTCTCCGAGCACCAGCCAGTGCGGGGCGGGCAGCTGCTGCCCGTACAGCTGGAAGGGGTCGTAGATGTATCCCTTGCCGGAGTAGACCTCGCGGCCGATGATCACGCCGGAGTCGCCGAGGCCGGGGGCGGCGGTGGGCAGATAGACGGCCTGGGCCTGTCCCGTGGACGTGCGGACGGGCAGCCTGGTCGTCTCCACCTTCCCGAAGAGGAAGGCGGTGAAGGCGTCCGACAGCGCGGACAGCGGATCTCGCATGGCGTGACCGACCTCCCTTTCGGTTCTCTCGGTTGTCTCGGTCGCTGTGCCGTCAGCGGCGGATGCCGGTGGCGAACGGCAGGGTGTTCACGAAGGCGCGGTGGTGCTCGCGGTCGCACCACTCCAGCTTGAGATACGACTTGCCGGCCGAGGCCCGGATCGTCCGTTTGTCGCGGGCGAGGGCCTCCGGCGAGCGGGACGACACGGTGATGTACCCCACGAGATTCACGCCCGCCGCGCCGCTCGCGAGATCTTCACCCCGCTGGTCGAGGCGGCCGTGCGCGGCGATGTCGCGCGGGTCGACGGTGCGGTTCATCTTGGCCTGACGGCTGGCTTCCGCCTCGTCGTTCGTCTTCTCGGTGAGCATCCGCTCGATGGCGACCTCGGTGGGTTCGAGGTCCATGCAGACCGCGACCGTACGGATCACATCGGGGGTGTGGACGAGGAGCGGGGCCAGGAAGTTGACGCCGACGGGGGTCATCGGCCATTCCTTCACCCAGGCCGTGGAGTGGCACCAGGGGGCGCGGGTGACCGACTCGCGGGTCTTGGCCTGGAGGAACGTGGGCTCGACCGCGTCGAGTTCGGCCGGCCAGGCGTTGCGCTTGGTCATGGCCTGGATGTGGTCGATGGGGTGGTCGGGGTCGTACATCGAGTGCACGAGGGAGGCGAGCCGGCTCTGGCCGAGCGGCTGGCGGACCCGGATGTCGGCCTCGGCGAGACGGGCGCAGATGTCGGTGAGCTCGCGTGCCATGACGACGGCGAGGCCCGCGTCCCGGTCGAGCCTGCGGCCGGCCTGGGGGCGGGCGGCCCGGGCCATGGCGTTGGCCTCGGCGGCCAGCTCGCGGGTGTAGTGCATGCAGGCCACGAGGTAGGCGCGGTGCTGCTCGCTGGAGGTGGAGACCATGGACTGGAGCTGGTCGTACGACTCCTGGAGCCAGCCCGGGGACGTCTTGTCGCCGCGCTGGGCGACGTCCTTGGCGTGCGCGTCGGGGTCGGCGGGCAGGGTGCGGGCCAGCATCTGGATGCGGGTCACGAAGCCGTCCCCGTTGGCGACGTGCTTCAGCAGCGTGCCGAACCGGTCGACGAGGGCTTCCTGGTCCTCGCTGTCGCGCAGCCCGACGCCGGGGCCCTCGATCTCGATCGCCGCGGTGACGGTGCGGCGGTCGGCGTGCAGCAGCACGGCGATCTCGTCCGGGCCGAAGGGGGCGGCGAGCCAGTTGATCCGGCCGATGCCGGGGGGCGGTCCGATCTCGACCTCGCGCCCGTCGGCGCCGATGCCCGCCTCCATGGCGCCGGAGCGGTAGGTCGTACCGCGGCGCAGGGAGCGCTTGTAGCTGCGGTTGATCTCGAACCACTTGTAGAAGGTGCGGTGTTTGTACGGGAGGTACACGATCGCCAGGGCGAGCAGGGGGAAGCCCACGAGCAGCACGATCCGCGGGCCCAGGTAGGGGACGGCCAGTCCGCTCATCATGCCGAGGAACGCGCCGGCGATGATCAGGGCGATCTCGCCGGTCTCGCGGTTCTTGCCGACGATCGCGTTCGGCCGGGCGCGGCCGATGAGATACGTACGGCGGGGCGCGATCGTGTGGGACGGAGTCGTCAACGCCCTCCACCTCCCGTGCTGTTGTTACCTGAACTGCCTGATCCGCCACCTCGGTGGGAGCGGCTGCCGTGCGGGGTGCCGGAGGTCGGCCCCGATCCGCTGCGCGGCGGAGGTGCGGGGGAGGGGACGGATCCGCCGGAGTTGCGCGAGCTGTGCGCGGCGACACCGCCGCTGATCGCGTTGGCGGGCCGGCCGCCGCCGCTGCCGCTGTCACCGCCGTTCTGGCCGCTGCGGCTGCTGTGGGTCTTGATGCCCTGGGAGACCAGGGCGGCGGGGGAGCTGATCATCGCGGCGGCCTGGGAGCCGTCGGTGGCCTGCTTGCGGTTGGTACGGGCGCCCTGGATCTCGTCGCCGAAGCCGGGGACGAACCGGTAGATCATCGCGGAGGCGAAGATCGCCAGCAGGATGATGGCGAGGCCGGACACGACGGCGGAGAAGGCGTTCGGCCCGTCGTTCTGGGAGAGCGCACCGGCCAGTCCCAGGACGACGACGATGACCGGCTTCACCATGATCACCGCGATCATGATGCCCGCCCAGCGTCGGACGTGGCCCCACATGTTCTTGTCGACGAGCCCGGCGTAGACGATGGTGCCGAGCAGGGCGCCGACGTAGAGCAGGGCGGCCCGGATGACGAGCTCCAGCCAGAGGACGCCCGCGGCGAGGATCGACACGAGTGAGACGACGATCAGCATGATCGGCCCGCCGCCGATGTCGGAGCCCTTCTTGAGGGCTTCGGCGAACGACCCGAAGAAGACGTCGCTCTGCCCGCCGGAGGAGGTGGCGATGACATCGGTGACGCCGTCGGTCGCGGAGACCACCGTGTAGAGGATCAGCGGGGTGAACGCGGAGGCGAGGACCGTCAGCCAGAGGAACCCGACGGCCTCGGAGATCGCGGTGGTCAGCGGCACGCCACGGATCGCCCGCTTGGCCACGGCGAGCAGCCACAGGACGAGCGTCAGGACGGTGGAGGCGGCGAAGACGATCGCGTACTGCTGGAGGAACTTGGTGTTCGTGAAGTCGACGTTGGCGGTGCTCTTCACGGCCTCGCTGAGCTTGCCGACGATCCATGCGGCGGCGTCGGCGCAGCCGCGGGCGAGGGAGGTGAGGGGGTCCTGGGAGCTGTCGAGGGTGGGGGACAGGTTCTTGGAGGAGCCGGATTCGCCCTCTTCGCAGTACTGCTTGGCGGGGCCGATCAGCAGATCGCATGCGTTGCTGCTGGAGCTCGGGCTCGGGCTCGGGCTCGGAGAGGGCGCGGCGAAGGCGCGAGCCGAGAAGAGAACAACAGCTGTTTGGACCGCTGCCAGTGCGGCGACGATGGAGCGGGCGCTGGGGCGAGGGCTACCGCGCATAGGTGAAGCCTCCGTACTCCTCGACAGCCTTGCTGATCTCGTCAGAGCTGGAGGCCGCGACATCCCCCGGGACCGGAGCCGGTCCGTCCTTCTGGGTGTCGCTGACAGCCTTCCAGCCATCGCTCGTCCAGCTGAGCTGGACGGTCCAGGTCTTCCACGAGGTGCGCACCGGGTCGGTGGACCCTTCACCAGACATGCCGATCAGCCCCGTGTACCAGACCGAGACCTTGGCCGTGTCGCCGTCGAAGGCATCCAACTTCGTTCCCACGGGGATCGTCCGTGATACGAATGTGCTGCCCTGCGGCGCGTTTCCAGTGGGGTCCAGGCCCAGTTTGCTGAGGAAGTCGGTGGAGTAGGCCGCGTCCTGAGGCCCTCTGAGTTTCGCTGCGGCCTCAGTCGTGTAAATGGTGTCGATGATCTCGTGCCGGCTGTCCTCTTTGAACATCCCGACCGACCCCAGCGCCACCGCATAGTTGGAAGCCGCGCTCTGCGCCCCCTGCTCGTCATGGGCGAAGCCCGACGGGATCGACCCGTTCTTCCCCGTCACCGGCTTCGTCCCCGTGGCCGCCGTGGACGAAGACTCCGGCTTGCTCCCCCCGCTCCCCGAACCGTCGCCGTCGTTGCCGTTCCCGGCGCCCCCGCCCATGTTCGCGAACGCGATAGCCGCGATCAGGAGGACGACCACGCCGACCACCGTGACCAGGGAGCGGGATGTGCGGGCGGGTCGGCGGGGGGCGCCGTAGCCGTCGCCGCCCCCGCCGTCGGGAAGGCGGGTACGGGTCTGGCGCGTACCGCCGATGGTGCTGTATCCATCGTCGTTACGACCTGAGTCGTAGCCGTTCTCGTCGCCGTGGCTCATGCCGCGTACGCCCCCTCAACCGTTGCCTGAACCGGGTAGTACGACGGTAGCCGTGCGGGAATCCGCGCGGACGCGGTGTGGTGACTCGACATCAGGGAGACGCAACCTCTGCCGGTGGGCACGACGGACGGATGGTGTGGGAGTGGGCGGGACTGCCCCTGGCGTGGGATGACAGCCGGTCAGACGGCCATTCCGTAGACGATGGTGAACAGGGTTCCGAGGGATCCGATGATGAACACACCGGTCAGACCGGCAACGATCAGCCCCTTGCCCTGCTCCGCGCTGAACGTGTCGCGCAGTGCCGTCGCGCCGATGCGCTGCTTCGCCGCACCCCAGACCGCGATGCCGAGGCAGAGCAGGATGGCGATGGCCATCACGACCTCGATCATTACGCGGGCCTCGTTGCCCAAGGTCCCGAACGGCCCCCAGTTCGGGGCGATTCCGCCGATGATGGTGGTGATGTCGCCCTTTTCAGCTGCCAGGATCATGTAAGTCACCGCCCCTGTTGGGTAGTTCATTGCCCCTGCCAGACGACACGGGTCGCTCTCTATCTTCGCTGATGAAACTGCTCTCGTACGACGGCTCGACAGCTCTCTTTACCCGGATCTCGCACATTTGGCCGGTCCGGCCGCCCTGACCTGCGGATCGAAATGGGGTGTGACCGAATATGTATGGTCACTCTGTGTATCACGGGGCGTGACCCCGGGCAATGATTGCCATCCCGCCACCCTGGCCGAGAATTTTGCACATGCCCTGGTCAGCGCGCCGAGCCTGGTCGGAGCGGGCGGCGGTCAGAGCAGCGGGTGGCGGGGAACGGGCGGCCGGGGCGGTGTTGTCCAGGTGGGCGGTGGCCGGAAATCGCACCAGGTGCCGTCAAAGGGAAACGTTCCGGCCTCAGCAAGTCGGACAACCGAGGCACCCTCGTCCCGGATCGCGGACGCCTCGTCGGCCGTCCAGTAGACGGGATGGCCGGTTTTCTCGGCGAAGGACTCCTCGTCCTTCCACTTCCAGGTCCGGTCCGGTGCCACGTTGATGTCGAGCTCGTGGTCGGTGATGTCGATGTCGTCACCGCGATGGATCCGGCGCTCCAGATTTACGTACCAGCCGCGGAACTTCCTTCCACGCCCGAAGAGCCAGAGCACCGAGTGGGCGGCGCCGGTCGGCTGGTAGAAGAGCGCGTTGCCCATCGGCCAGCGGCCGGCGACCACGGGGTAGCCGTCGGCGGGGC
The DNA here is from genome assembly GCF_053593015.1 of Streptomyces sp. NPDC002403. NCBI lineage: Bacteria > Bacillati > Actinomycetota > Actinomycetes > Kitasatosporales > Streptomycetaceae > Streptomyces > Streptomyces sp. NPDC002403. Next base: position 12,589 of record NZ_JBSFBQ010000014.1, read on the forward strand.
GGTCGTCCGGGGCGATGTCCCGCAGATGTCTTCCGCGCGGAAGCTTCGTGCGCCACATCGGTGTGCCGCTCTCCATCCACACCAGCTGGCCGGCGTCGGTGCGCTCGACGAGGCGTACGGGCACCGACGCGCTCAGGTGGCCGCCGATGAAGAAGTTCCAGCGGAGGATCCTGCCCGGCTCGTCGTTCATGCCGTTGATCATGCCCGCGTCGCGCCGGGCGAACACGTTGTCCGATCACTTGACCCGGAGTCACCGAGCGGGAGTAGAACGTGCTTGCGCCTCAGTCGGCGATGATGCCCCGCGCTTCGAGGATCTCGGCCCTGAACGGGACGCCCAGCCCGCAATCGCGGTCCGTTGTCAGTGCCGCCTGCCAGACTCGTACACATGACCAGCAGCACCGGAACTCCCGTCCCGCTCCCGGCCAATCACCGCATCTCCGAGACGTATGTCGACTGGGCGCGCGCCCGGGTCCCCGGCGCCGAGGCCGGTGCCCGTGACGTGCTGGAGCAGGCGGACCGGGGCCGGCACAGGGCGTGGGAGAAGCCGGGGCGGTTCGTGGACGACGCGGGGCGCCTGGCCCGGGGGCTGCCGGCCGCCCATCTGCCGTGGTTCTGGGACACCATCGGGCACTGGATGCTGGAGACGCACCGCCGTTCCGCCGCCCGCGCGTACGCGAACGCGCGTGCTGCGGAGCGGACCCATGGACTGCCCGTCGACCCCGACTGGCGGTGGGCGAACCTTCAGCTGTTCGCCCGGTTCGGCGCGCTTCCGGCCACCGAGCTCGGCGGCGCCCCGGCCTGGCTGACCGAGGTGTTCGAACCGGGCGACGCACACCGCGAGTTCGTACGGCTGCTCGCCGTCTGGGCGGCGTCGCCGGGCGAGCTCCCCGCCGATCTGGCCCGCCGCGTCCGGGATTCCGCGCGTGCGGCCGGCCTCGGCGCCGACGAGGAGGCGCGGGTGCTGGGCGAGGTGCTCGCCTCCGCCCGCGGCAAGGCCGTGCCGGACCGGCTGCTCGACGCGGCGCTCGGCCCGCTCGCCGCTCACCCGCCGGCCGACGACCGGGCCACCGCCCTGCTCGACCTGTTCCCCGAGTCGAAGAACGACGCGGCCGCCTGGCTGCGGCTGCTCCTCGGCTGCGGGGCCGCCGACGCCGCCGCGGTCGGCCGGATCAGCCCGGAGGGCGGGCTCGGCGAGTGGCTGCGGCGGTACGCCACCCAGTACTCCCACCGCACGGTCGCCGGCGGCGGAGTGACCCGCCAGGCCATGCCCGCCGAGCTGTTCGACCTGGTGGCCCGGTTCGCGCCGCTGCTGAAGGAGGACGGCACCCCGGTCCGGCTCCACGAGGACCGCTACCGGTGGCCGCACCTGGACGCCGACCTGCTCGACGTCTGCCTCGCCGAGGGGATCCCCGTCCACGATCCCGGCCCCACCATCCCCCTGGAGTTCTGGGACAAGGAAGCGCGGCGCGACCTCAGGGCCCTCGCCGCCGACCCCGTGTTCGGCTCCCGGCTCGAAGGCACGGTGCACGCCGGGCTCCGGTCCGGCGGAGGTTCCGCCATCAGTCGGCTCCCGCACAATCCGGGCATCGCGGCCGAGGTGCACGGCCGGATCGAGAAGCTCCTCGACGGGCTGCGCGGCGGCGGGCTCGCCGCCGCCGACGAGGCGGTCGAGGAACTGCACGGCCTCCTCGACCGGCCCACCGCCATCGCCCTGGACGGCATCGAGGAGGCTCTCGAAGCACTGGACCTCACCGGTCCGCTGGCCCGCGCCCTGCGCTCCGGCCTGCCCGAGGAGCTGGGCTGGACCGCCCTGGAGGAGGCCCTCGCCGAATTCCGGCCGGACGAGACGGTGCACACCACCTGCACCTGGCCGGTGCTCACGGTGTACGGGAGGACCCGCGCGTTCGCCGTCGACCACGAAGGACGGCGCGGCGAGCACACCCTGGAGCTGCCGGAGGACGCCGGCCATCCCACCGTGCACTGGGTCGGCGGCCAGTTCCTCGTCGCCTGGACGGGCTCGGGCGACGGGAACGGGGCGAGTACGGCGTACTGGTCCGGCAGCCCCGCCGACACGTTCGAGCCGGAGCAGTCGTACGGGCTGCGCCCCTACGGCGGCAGCATCCAGGGCGGCCTCGGCTACCAGTTCCAGACCCCGGACGGCAGCGGCCGGTTCGACGGCGAGAACGTCCTGCGCCCCGGCGACACCGCGGGCATCGGACACCGCGACTACCAGATGTACGACGGCCGGGACTTCTGGAGCACCGGGGTGTTCAGCGAGGACCGGGGCAGCGGGGGATGGGCCCGCCTGGACCCCGCCACCGGTGTGCCCACCGCCGACCGCACCCTGCCCGACTTCCACCGTCCCGACGCGTTCCCGGACGGCACCCGGCCCTTCCCCGACCACCGCATCCTCGCCGAACTGCCGTCCGGTGCCCCGCCCTCCCCACTCGGCCAGGACGGCCGCCTGACCGGCTGCCGGGTCAACTACCGCACCCCGTACGCGGGCCCCTCGCCCCGCGCGTTCGAGCTGGAGTCCGCCGACGGCCGTACCGCGTCCTACCGCACCACCGTCTGGGGCCGCCGCCCCTGGGGAATCCTCGCCCTCCCGGCCGGTGGTGAGGACGCCGTCGTGGTCGGCAGCACCACCGTCAGCTGCCATGCCGCCGAGGACAACTCGCTGCTCTGGCAGGTCCGGGGCTTCCCCGGCAGCCGTCACCGCGGACCGGTCCGGGCCACCCTCGGCGAGCAGGCCGGGCCCGTACCGCCGCCCGCCTTCTGGCACTTCCTCACCCCGCGCGACGAGCCCTCCTCCCGCGCTCTGCGCGCGGTCACCGACGAGGCCGTCCGCGAGCTGCTGCGCTCCGGCCCCGAGGACGCACTGCCCGGGGTGACCGATCCCCGGATCCAGGAGGGCGTCGGGCGCGCCGTACGTCTCGCCGCCGATGTGCTGCGCCGCCGCGAGGAGCTGTCGCACCGGGTGGCCGTCATGCGCTCCGGACCGGTCGTCGAGCTGCCCGACCCGGTGCCCGACACCCGGCTCGTCCCGGCCCTGCACGGCCTGCTGGCCCGGCTGCGGGGGTACGAGGAGCGGCCGGCGCAGCCGCAGCCGGCCCTGCTCACCGCGGTCGCCGCCGACGGCCGGTATCTGCGCGGCGAGATCGACGACGAGGTGCGGGTGCTGGCCCTGCCCGCGCCCCCGCCCGAGTGGGCGGTGCTGACCGGCCGGACCGATGCCGTGGCCTGGCGGGCCGTCGTCACCGCCACTCCGGACGAGCAGCGGCAGGCACTGACCGCGCTGCTCGATGTGTGGAGCCGCCAGCCGTTCGCGGAACGGGGCACCACCTGGCGCACCGGCCGCGCCCCCGAGTGCGGGATCGCCGAACTGCGCGCGTCCGGTGTCCCGGTGGCCTCCGGCCCGGTCCGCAGCGGCCTCGTCCCCTTCCTCCAGCGCGCCGCCGGCCCGGCGCCCGCCGGTGCCGAGGAGTGCGAGACCCGCACCGTCGCGGGCGACGACACCACCCGGATCCCCCGTCTGCTCGCCCTGCTCGCCGAACGCGGCCCGCTGCCGGTGCCCGAGGAGGCCGTGGACCTGTTCCGGTGGCGTACGGGGGTGCCGCGTGCGATCGCCGCGCTGGTCCTGGACGGCTTCGCCGGCAGCGACGACTACGCGCTACACCTGAAGCTGTGCCGCGCCAAGCCGTACAGGGCCGACCGGACCACCGTGCACGCCTACGACGAGATGAGGGTGCGTCTCGGTCTCGCCGGCCGGCACGCCGTGCTCGCCGCCGCCGTCCCCGCCGACCCGGAGGAGCTCTGGGCTCCCGGGGGCATGGCCGCCGCCGCGGACCGGATGGCAGCCGAATGGACGGAACGGCTCGCGGCCACCCCGTACGCCGACGACGGCAGCCATGGAGCCGCGCTGGCGAAGGACCACGGCCTGCCCGAGACCTGGGCCACCGCCCTGCTCACCGGACGCCTGGCGGAAGCGCCGCTGGACGCCGAGGGGATACGGTCCGCCGTCACCGCCCTCACCTGGGCATTCGGCGAACGACCGGTGGGCGACCCGGTCGTGGAGGGTGCCCGCCCGCTGCTCGGCCGGATCACGGACATCCCCGCCGATCAGCTCACCGCCCTGCGCGCCCTGGCGGACCGCTCGGCAACCACCCCGGTCCCCCCGGGCCAGTACGAGGCCAACCCGCTCTTCAGCGTCCCGGCCCTGGTGGACGAGGTGGCGGCGTCCCTCGGCGTCGGCCGCGACGCGGCGGCCCTCCACCTCCAGCTGCACGCCTTCGACCGCCCGGCCGATCGCACCGTCCGCCGCTGGAACACCTGGACCCTCGACCACCACCGCGCCGTCCGCAAGGAACTCACCGTCGCGAAGGCCCCGCGTCCCGCGCCTACAGCCCCGACCGCCGCCGTCCCACCGCCCGCGCACGAACGGTTCGCCCGCGCCTGGGCGGAGGCCGGTTCTTCTCCTCGGCCGTGAGCCCCCGGCGCTAGTCGGCGGGCTCGGCGAAGTGGTCGAACTCGCCCGCCATGACGCCCTTGGTGAAGGCCACCCATTTCGTCCGGGTGGTCGTGACGATGTTGGTGGGGTCGCCGGTCTCGCGGAGGTAGACGAAGTCGTCCGGCCCGAAGGCGATCTCGATCCAGGGGCCCGGCCCCTTTGAGCCTTCTGGTGCGGCACGGACCCAGGTCAGGTCGGCGGGGACGCCGGGGGTGTCAGTCACGGACGCGGTCCTCCTTGATGGTGCGTACGAGGGCGGCCCAGGCGGTGGGGGTGGTGCGGAGTATCGCTCCGGTGGGGTCGCCGCTCTCGGTCACGCCGACCGAGCCGGGTCCGGCTGCGGCCACGTGTATGCATGCCTCGCCCTGTGCGCAGTAGGACGACTTCTGCCAGATGTACGCGGACATCTCGGCTCCTTTCACAGGCCGCGGGCGACCTTGTGGATGAGTTCTCGGGACCGACCGATGTCCAGAGCTGCGGCATCGAGTCGTTCGAGCAACAGGCGGTACTGGGTCAACTGGGCCTCCGCGTCAATGAACACGGGGCCGTGTGACTGGTCGAGTTGCGCGGTATCCAGTGCGGGCACCGGCCCCCGCACGTAGTACACGGACTGTCCTGAGCCCGGGTAGTAGGTGGCCTCGAAGGGGATTACGCGAATGGTCGTGTGGGGCAGTTCGCTCATCTTGAGCAGGTGCTGGAGCTGGTCCCGCGCAATGTCCGAACCGCCGAACCTCATGCGCAGGGCGGCCTCATGGATGACGGCCCGGTAGGGGATGGGGCTCGTCCGGTAGAGCACTTCCTGTCGTTTGATGCGGTACGAGACGCGGTGCTCGATCTCCGGTGGCGACAACTCGGGAACCGCTTGCCGGTAGATCTCCCGTGCGTGATCAACGGTCTGGAGCAGCCCGGGAATGTGGATGCTGTGCGCCGCATGCAGACCGGTGCCGTGGTGTTCGATCTCGGCCAGGTCGAGCAGCTTGGGCGGCAGGATTTCCCGGTACTCCTCCCACCAGCCGCGCTTGCGGTCACCGGTCATGGCGACGAGCGCATCGACCAGGGACTGATCGGTGCAGGAGTAGGTGTGGGCCGCGACCCGCACGCGATCCGCGCTCACGCCGAAGCGTGCCACTTCTATGTTGCTGAGCTGCCCCGAACTCGTGCCGAGAAGGTCGGCTGCTTGCGTCGTGGTCATCCCGGCGCGTTCCCGCAGCTTGCGCAGCTCGACACCGAGCCGGGTGCGGCGCGCGGTAGGGGCGGCCCTGCCTGCCATCTCGAACTCTCCCTGGAATACGGCTGAGACAGTCGGTCACTCACACGAGTGGTTCGGTTCAAGGATTCCGGTCAATTGGTGAAAACAATCCTTGCGTGAGCCTAGTCTCGGTCTCAGGCCACCCGCCCGGAAGTACCCCGCTCGACGGAGCGGCCTCGTCACCGGGCAACCGGAAATCCGCGATCCAACTTCCTCCCGTGAACGGAGACTTCCATGGTCGGTTCCACGGTATCCCCGCCCTGGACATACACCCTCCAACTCCCGCAGGATCCCCGCGCCCCCGGCGTCGCCCGCGCCACCCTCCGCAACGTCCTGCGCGTGCACGGCATGCCCGAACTCACCGAGATCGCCGAGCTGTTGGCGAGCGAGCTGGTCACCAACGCCTACCTCTACTCCTCGGGGCCGTACTCCCTGCGGCTGCGCGACGCCGGGCGCAGCCGTGTCCGGCTGAGCGTGTGGGACACCGATCCGCACATCCCCGCCCCGTTCCGACGGGGCGCCGGGACACCGGAGGAACTGGCCGAACGCGGGCGCGGGCTCTACCTCGTCACGCTCTACGCGGAGTCCTGGGGCGCGTACCCGATGCGCGGCGGACTGCCGGGGCAGGGCGGGAAGCTGCTCTGGGCCGAGTGCGCGGCCAAGGCATAGGGGAGACGCAGGGCGGGGGAGAGGGCCGCGTGAAGGGATCCCGGAAGGCACCACCGACGCCGGAAGCGCGCTCCCGCCGATCAACTGCGACGTCGACGGGACCGGCATGAAGGCGCAGAAGGAATGCATGGACGCCGACGGGTACGACCGGGGTACGTACGGCGTCGCCATCGCGGTTCCCGACGAGAACACCTGGTACCAGGCGTACGAGCTGCCGTCCCCGGCCACGTACGTCAACAAGCCCTTCCCGACCGCCGGGTCGGTGGGAGGACGGGAAAGGAACGGCCCGCGGTCTGCGACGTGCGCGACAACCGCGGGCCTTTCGCTACCTCGTCACGAGGTGTTCCAGCCTGGAAACCAGGAACTTCCCGTAGCGCAGACCCGTACCGATTCCTTCGAGCCGCTCGTACCGGCTCCGGTCGATCTGTTGTCCCTTGCACTCCAGGGCCTGGAGAAGGATTCGGAACGCCAGGTCCGGAGTGCAGCGGCGGACACACTGGATGAGGTCCGAAGTCAGGTCCTCGCCGAGGTGGTCGACTTCTTCTTCCAGCTCGCCCAGGACGGCGTCCGCGTGGTCGAAGCCCTCCTCCTGATCGGCCTTCCCGAGAGGCACGGTCCTGCTCCGGGAGAGCCATGCATCGCACTCCCGGACGATCAGCCGCATCCACAGAGTTCCCGAGGGAACGCGGGGACCGAAGAAGCCGGGGAATTCCACGCCGGACTCCCACAGTCGCTCTACGGTCCCCGCTGGAAGCCGCTCCATGAGGGAAGCCGCGTCTCGGCGCAGTGACATGACCTGCCTGGGGTCGAGCTCGTCCCGCAGCGCCAGCCCGAGCGCCCCGACCTCTGACCCGGCGCAGCTCGTCCAGTCCGCGTGGAACGAGTTCATCAACCACGTGAGACCGAAGTCGTCCTCCGTGAATCGCTGCATGCACTCGCCTATCTCGGATACGCGGTGAGGACGAAGTAACCGCTCTGATGACCTCTTTGGCGCTGAAGTACCATCGTGAACTGATTACCGGTCGAAGTGAAGCGTCCGTCGGGGTGGGCGGCCCAGCCGATGGAGTTGTTCGCCCCGAAGGATCCCCTGATGGTCAGCTGGCGTTCCGAACCCCTGAGCCAGTTCTTGATCCTCTGCGCGTTCCCGGCGAGTCCGTAGTCAACCACTTGCTGGGCCGTCTGTGCGTCGTGGAACACACCGTTGGGCGCGTTCTTGCGAGCGGCAAGTGCGGCCGCTTGCTGCCGGGACACATTCACGTGCTCGTCGAGAGTGTGGGCCAGGCCGGGGAATTTCGCCGCGTCGGCGGCGAGGTCGTTGCAGTTGTGGACGAGGACCGGCGTGGTCCCCGCCAGCACGTAGTACGTGTGGAGACCGCCGACCGTGAGGTCGTACGTGCGTTGCAGGCCCTGTTGGTCGAGGACTCCGGCCACCCGGAGCGGGGCTCCTGCGGGGCTGCGGAGCTCGTCGCCGATCCGGATGTCCGCGGCGTCGGCCCACCGCCCGGCGTTGGTGAGCCAGAAGGGGTGGTTGTCGGTTGCCGTGAGGGTGGCGGGGCCCTGGCCGGTGGCGAGGGTGAGGCGGGTGAAGTCGTCGTCGTTGTCGGTGGTGATGGTGCCGGTGACCGGGCGTGCGGCGGTGAAGCCGCTGCCGGGGTCGGTGGCGGTCACCCGGTCGCCGGTGCGGATGTCCTCGATGGGCCGGTGCGCTCCGTCGGCGAGGAGGACCTGTGTACCGGACGGGAAGCTGTGGGGTTTGGTGCAGTCGGCGACGCGCCGTTCCCCGTTCACGCGGTCGACGAGTGCTTTGACCTCGACCGCGGCCAGGGCGCTGGCCTCGACGAGGGTGCTGGCGCGGAGCGGGATGCTGTAGTGGACGACTCTGCCGCCGGCGGCCCGCGACTGGGCCTCGGCCCTGGCCTTGTAGCGTGCGGCCACCGAGGAGTAGACGGAGCCGGCGCCGGGGTTGGAGCACCTCAGGGTGCCGGCGGCGTTGCTGCCGGTGAGGCGGAAGGTGCTGCGCGGGCTGGTGCACTTGCCCGCGGACTGTCCGCCGATGGAGAAGGTGGCGGTCAGGACGGCGGAGACCTGCCCCTTGCTGACGCGCTCCTCCCGGGCCTTGGAGGTGACCTCGCCGGTGAACTTCTGGGTGACGGAGCAGCCCGACGAGCTGCAGTTCATGTCTCCTGAGCCGTCGATGGTGAAGTTGATGCCGCGGTCGCCCGCGTTCTTGAGCTGCTTGGTGTAGTCGAGCAGGGTGTCGAACATCGCGGCGACGGCGTCCCCGATGACCGGCGTGATGTCCATGCCCTCGGGGCTGCCCACCGTGAGCGGCCCGCGGGTCACCTCCGGGATCGTCTCCGGCGCCTCCCCCTCCTTGAGCCGCTCGGTGAACTCGTGGAAGTCGTAGGGCTCCAGGCGGAGAACCTGGTGGGGCTTCTGCCGGGTGACCAGCAGGCGGCCGGCCGAGGTGTCGATGCCCAGGGCGGGTTTCCCTCGCACGCTGCGGGGTTTCCCGTCCGGGCGCTTCGCCGTGGGCGGGGCCTTCTCCAGGTCGTCGAGGGCCTTGGTGAGGACGTCCGCCAGCTGGGGCGGAGGCAGGGTCCGCCGGAGCGCTTCCTGTACGAGAGAGTCCTTGTCCTCGTGGTCGGCCATCCACTTGCCGGGCTTGCCCGAATCGGCGCCCGGGGGTGGCGCGGGGTCCTGGGACCACCGCATGAAGGTCTTGCCGTCGACGTTCAGCAGGCCCTGTTCAAGCCTCTTCCCACCGGAGGAGGTGGTGCCGTACTTGCTGCCGCCGGCGGTGGCCGTGATCCGGTTCTCGGTGACGCCGAAGGCGGAAGTGTCCTGATACGTCAGTCCCTGTACCGCGCCGAGCTCCTCGACCGCCTGCCGGAACGGCTGAAGATTCCGCTTCGCCGCCGCCTTGCCGTCGTCGGACCCGACCGTGCCGGACACCGTCAGCGCGGTCCCGGCCACCAGCGCCAGGACCAGAACCCCGACCCCGCCGACGAGTAGAACTCTTTGGCGCTCCGTCAGCCGCCGCCACCAGGAGGCCCCGGCGCCGGGCGGCGGAACCGGCATCGGCGGGTAGGCGGGGGGAGGGGGCGGGGCGGGCGGTCCTTCCGGCTGCCGGCCCCGGAAATCACTCGGTTCGGTCATGCCGTCTCCCTCGACGACTCGGTGCGCACGGCCACGGCGCCGGTGTCTGACACGAGATCAGTTTGATGCGCGTGGCTCAGAAGTGGAGCGTTTTTCTAGAAAAAATTCCAAAAGCATTGGCCTACACTGACGGCGGAGAGGGCCTCGACGTCCTCCGTGCGCAGATCAGACCGAGGACGTCCGCTCGATGAGCCCGAAGCAGCAGCGTGGGGAAGCCACCGCCGAGCAGGTCCTGGATTCCGCACTGGGCATCTACGCCGACTCCGGCGAAGGCGGCCTCACCGTCGGCGCGATCACCAGAGCCAGCGGTGTCAGCGCCGGAAGCGTCTATCACCACTTCGGCAGCCTTCAGGGTGTGCACAACGCCCTCGCCCTGCGCTGTCTGGGCAGACTCCTGGACGAACTCGTCGCGGAGCTGCAACGCACCACGGACGCCTGCTCCGGGGTCCAGGCCGTCGTCCGGACGTATCTGGCCTTTGTGCAGGCCCACCCGGACGAGGCCCGGCTGCTGCATTCCGCCACCGCCGACCACGCGTCCATGGCACAGGCCGGGCGGATACGCGATTCCCAGGAAGCGCGGCTGACTCCCTTCGCCCTCTGGGTGCAAGGGCGCCGGGATGCCGGTGAGATCGTCTCGCTTCCCGCGCCCGTGATCGAGGCACTTGTCCTCGGCCCGGTCACCGCCGTGGCCCGGCGGTGGCTGTCCGCCGGGGACGTGGACATGGAGGAAGCCACCCGGATCCTGCCCGGTCTCGTCTGGCGTTCGATCAGTCCCTGACCGGGTGGCCGCGGCCGTGGCTCCGGGTGGCGGCGGACGTCAGGGCTGGATGCCGTCGTACTGGAGGACGCGGTAGGGCGTCTTCCCCTGGTTGACCGACTGCCACTGCGAGGCGATCAGGGTCAGGGACGTGGCGCTCGCGCTGCCGGGATGGATGTATCCGCCGTAGAGGAACGGCAGTTGGGGCTTGCCCCAGTGGTGCGGCGGCAGGCCGTCGCCGACGATCTGGGGCTTGGGTGCGGTCCAGACGGCGTCCGGGCGGGGCGCGGTGCGGGTGCAGATCGCGTAGTCGTCCACGTCGAAGTAGCTCATGCAGTACGTGGTGCCGATCCGCTTGACGGAGAACTCCCCGATCCTGTTTCCGGACAGCATGACCGACGGCCCCACCGCCCGCGTCCACTGCCAACGGCCGTCCAGATAGGCCCAGTTCTCCTGGGCGCCGAAGTTGCCCGCGCGAAACTCGCCCGGCTGGATGCGGAACAGCTGGATCGCGCCGCCGTCGGCGGTGTTGGAGTGTGTGCCGTTCCAGCGCTTGGAGAAGATGTACAGCCAGCCGTCGGGGTCGATACCCGCGAACGACCACATCCCGTACATGGACTGGTTCGTCCCCTGGGTGTCGCCGGCCCAGTGGTACGGGTAGTCCTGCCAGGTCACGCCGTAGTCGTCGGAGTACGCGACGCCCGACATCAGCGAGCCGTCGTACCCGGCGGGGATGTTTTCCCACAGGGCCACCGAGGTGTACTGGATGTAGGTGCGTCCGCCGAACTCGATGCAGTCGTTGGGAATGCGGGAGATCTCGAAGCCGTGCCCGTTGTCCGCCCGGTGCGCGTAGTCGAAGCACTGGTCGGCGGCACCGCCGGTGGGCATCGCCCAGGAGAACGAGATCGGGGTCGCGCCGGAGGCGTCGAAGTCCGCCTGGTTCAGGATCACCGGGGACCCCAGGTAGGGATCGGCCTGGGCGATTCCGCCGAAGGCGTCGCCGAACACATAGCCCCAGGTGTTGTCGTGCTCCCGGTAGTACGGGATCGCCAGGTCACCGGAGCCGAGGCCCTGTGCGCTCGCCGAGTCGCCGGGCTGCTCGCACAGCGGGGTGCCGGTCTGGAGCAGTCGGGCCGTGGGGCGCCCGGCTGCCGCCCGGCCCGACCGGTCGTCGGCGGCGGCCGTGCCGGTTGCGGCGCCCAGCAGGCCGGCGCCCAGGGCGAAGCCCATGCCTGCCTTGAGCGCCGAGCGGCGGGTGGCGGCGCGGCGCTCCGGCTGCGAGGGGGTGGACATGGTCGGATCCTCCGTGTGTCTGGAGCTGGGGTGGGGGGTGGGGTACGGAGCTGCGGTACGGCGTCGGGTCACGCCTTGCGGAGGCGGGCGATGACACCGTCGAGGTCGCGCTGGAACAGATCGGCACGGACGAAGTGCCCGCCGGGCACCTCGTGCCACTCGTGCGGGATGCCCGCCGCGCCGAGCCGGTCCCGGAACTCCCGCTGCCCGGCGAGCACCTGGGTCTCGTTGACCGTGTCGAACCAGTTGACCGGGTCGGGACTCGTACCGGCGACCAGGAAGACCCGCTTGTTCCGGTAGCTCTCGATGCGTTCGACCGGGTTGTCGGCGGTGACCCTCGCCTCGTCCCACAGCGGCGCCCCGTAGACCGTGCCGCCGCCCAGATCCAGGGCCGCGGAGGACGCGTTGGCCCAGTGGGCGACCAGGCCGAAGTCGCGGCGCAGGCTGGCCGGGCCGGAGTGGGCGCTCACCGAGGCGAAGTGGCCGTAGTACTTCGCCGCGTACTTCAGCGCGCCGAAGCCGCCCATCGAGAACCCGGCGACGGCGCGGCCGTCGTACTCGGCGTAGGTACGGAAGTTCGCGTCGATCCACGGGACCAGCTGGGCGATGTGGAAGGTCTCCCAGTTCCGGGGGCCGGTGTTGGAGCTGACCGGGTTGGAGTACCAGCCCGCGTGGCCGCCGTCGGGCATCACGACGATGACCGGCTTGCCCGCGGTCCAGGCGCGGATGCCCAGGCGGTCGAAGGTGATGAAGTCCTGGTCCGTGCCGCCGCCGTGGAACACGTAGAGCACCGGGTAGGTGCGGCCGCTGGTGGCGTAGTCGTCGGGGAGCAGGACGTTGACGCCGGGGTTCCAGCCGATCGCGTCGGTCTGGAACCGGTAGTACTTCATGCGGGGATCGTTCTCGTTGTGGTCCACGATGTGCAGCCCGAAGCCGTCACCGGCGGCGCTCGCCGCCGTGGCCGTCGCGAGGACGCCACCGGCGCCGAGCGCCAGTGCGGCGGAGAGGCCGCCCGCGGCCTTCAGGACGTTCCTGCGGGTGGGACGGTGCTCGCTCAACACGACCTCCTGGTCGGAAGTGGCAGTGGGGTGGGGAGCCGGCAGCTGTCGGCGATCGCCGCTTGCCGGGGATTCGCTAGTTGTCGGTGATCCAGGTGCCGCGGTCGGCGTTCCAGTGGATGGTGGCCTTCTGGAATTTCTGGGCCTTGCCGCCGCCGGTTTCGTCGGTTTCGTCGGTGAGGGGGTAGCCGAGTGCGGTTTCGTGTCCGGCGGCGTGGAAGGCGTCGTAGATGGCGCCGTGGACGGTGTGTGCTCCGGTCTGCGGTGACCAGAGGAAGAGGCCGTGTTCGAAGAACTGATAGCGGCCGCGGGTTCCGTCGGGTGCTGTCGCGGCGTCGGCCTCGTCGGTGGTGGGGAAGCCCCAGCGGCGTTCGGCGTCGGTGTCCCAGAACTTGGTGAGGATGTCGCCGTAGATCGCGTGGGCCTCGTCCGGGTGCCAGAGGATGATCCCGTTCTGGAACTGCTGGAACCGTCCGCCCAGCGAGGAGTCGCGTTCACCCGTGATCGGCCGGCCCAGCGGCCCGCCCGGCCCACCCGTGCTGTCGTACTTCACCGCGATGGTGCCGTACGGAATCAGGTCGTCCAGGTTGTTGTAGCGGCGGGGCGCGAAGCCCCTGAGCCCGTCGCCCCACACCCGCTCCTCGGCGACGTGCCCGAAGTCGTACTCCTCGCGCACCACCGGCTGCGTGTGGGCCGGGTCCGCCCAGCGCAGGAACAGCGCCACATGGTCCGTGCCGCCGGAGTCGCGCAGCAGGGCGTCGCCGGGCTGGAGGTCGCTCGCGGGGATGTCGAAGGTGACGTCCCACAGGCCCCAGGTGGTCAGGGACGTACCGAGGTTCCAGGCCATCGACACATAGCCCGAGCAGTCCGGCCGGTAACAGCCGAACCGGTTCTCGTGGCAGCCGCTCTGGCTGTACGGCACCTGCTCGGCGATCCACGACCACGCACGGTCCATCGCCTCGCCGCGCCCGATCGGCCCGCCCGGCTCCGAGGCGCTCGCGGCCGGTGCCGTGGTGAACGTGAGCGCGAGGGCCGCCAGGATCAGGGTCACCGCCCCGATCGCACGCCGAAGGATCAGAAGGGTCAGCGGTCTCATGGCTGTCTCCCGGTCAGTTGTCGGTGATCCAGGTGCCGCGGTCGGCGTTCCAGTGGATGGTGGCCTTCTGGAATTTCTGGGCCTTGCCGCCGCCGGTTTCGTCGGTTTCGT
>NZ_JBSFBQ010000014.1:26584-174206 GCF_053593015.1 Streptomyces sp. NPDC002403
GCCCCAGCGGCGTTCGGCGTCGGTGTCCCAGAACTTGGTGAGGATGTCGCCGTAGATCGCGTGGGCCTCGTCCGGGTGCCAGAGGATGATCCCGTTCCCGAAGAGCTGGAACCGTCCGCCCAGCGAGGAGTTCTCCTCGGCGCGGAGCGGCGGACCGAGCGGGCCGCCGGGGCCGCCCATATCGGCGTACTTCGTCCCGATCGTGCCGTACGGCTGGAACGCCTCGGCCATCAGCTCCCGCGCGTAGCCCTCCGCCTGGGGGTAGCGCTCCGGGTAGGCGGAGCGCTGGACGGCCTGGGCCAGTTCGCCCGCGGTGTCCCAGTCGGGCTCCATCTGCTGGGCGACCTCGAAGAACTTGTTCGCCGCGAAGTCGACGTCGAGGCACTGGGCGGGTTCGCACCAGCCCATCGAGGGCCGCTGCTGGAAGACGCCGAGCGAATCCCGGTCCCCGCACGCCAGGTTGTTCATGCGGGACTCGACCCAGCCGGTCTCGAAGCCGGCGAGCATCACCTTGTCGGACACGCCGCGGCGCTGCCCGACCTCGTACACCTTGCGGGTCACGGCGATGTCCCGGTCCGGCGGGATGTCGCAGAACAGGGTGGCCGGGGCGGAGTTCCCGAGCGGGCCCGGCACGTCGCCGCCGTCCTTGGCGAAGGCCGGGTTGCCGAGGCCGGTCACGGTCACCACGACCAGCAGGACCGCTGATCTCCACATCGCACGTCGTCGTTGGGTCGAGCCACGCACCTGACTGCTCCTTCGCGTCGGAATAGCCTTGCGGGAAAGGGGGTTGGGGTCCGCGTCGCGGTGGCGCGGGTGTCAGAACCAGCTCTGGTACGGGGTGTCGTTGCAGGGCCAGGTGCGGAAGCCCAGGGAGCTGTCGTCGATGCACCGCAGGGTCGCCTGGTTCTGGAAGCGGACGGTGCCGTCGTCCCAGACCTTGATCCACCAGCTCTGCTCCGGGCTGGAGCTGCAGCTGCCGACGGTGCGGAACCCGTTGTCGCTGTCCTCGACGCAGCGGTTCGTGTTGACGTTGCGCAGCTGGCGCGTTCCGTCGTCCCAGACCTTCACGTCCCACAGCTGTGGACCGCTGCCGTTGCAGCTCCAGGTGCGGAAGCCGTTGTCGGTGTCGTCCATGCAACGGCCCGTGGCCTGATTGCGGAAGCTCTGGGTGGCGTCGGCGACCCGCGCGGGGGACGCGGAGCCGTTCTCGGCGGCCAGGGCGCCGGGCGGCGCGGCCAGGGAGGCGAGGACGAAGACCCCGCCGAGCAGGAGCGAGCGCGTGCCGCGCATGGGCTGTTCCCTCTTCCTTCGCGGTGGCTGTGGGTCCGCAAGGTAGCCGTCGGACCGTCGGGCAGGACATCCGGAACGATCCGGAGTGACAGCCCGCGACGCGAGCACCGACACTCAACGGACAGGCGTGGGCCGAGGGCAGTCGGGAACGCGGGGGTGGTCCGCCGTGCGCACGGCGGGCAGCCAGGCCGAGGAGGCGGCGGAGCCCGCCGGCAGCCGGACGCGGTACCACTCGGTGGAACTGGCGTCCGACTCGTCGATGATGGGCACCCCCTGGGGGAGGCGGCAGTCGACGGCGAGGACGTCACCGTGCCACACCCGGGTCGGTACGACGTTGTCGACGGTGTAGGGCCGAAGGGGGTCGATCGCCAGGCCGAGACTGCACTGCGGGCTGCGGTCCGTACGTTCCCGGCAGACGTCGTCGGCGTTGAACACCTTGAGCCGGCCCGGCGGTTCGTCCCCGGCGCCGGACGCGGTGCCGCCGACGGCCTGCGACCAGACCGTCGCGGCCACCGCGCACACCGCGACGGTCACCAGGACGGCGCGCATCCCCCACCGGCGGGGGGCCGGGCGGGGCGGCGACGACCGTGCGGCGATGCGCGCCAGGAGGCTCTCGGCGCTGTGCGCGGCGCGGTCGGCATGGTTCGGGGCCAGGCAGTCCATGGCCAGGGCACGCCAGAACGGCGGCACCGCGCCGTCGATCCGCAGCGGCGCACGCCCGGCGGCGTACTCCTGCACCGCCGCGCCGCGCGCCACCGGCGTCGCACCGGGGAACGGCGAGGCGCCGGAGGCGAACACCTCGTGGACCATGATGCCCAGGGCCCAGATGTCGGCGCTGGGCCGGATCTCCACGCCGTGCTCGCCGAGCGGGGCCTGCCAGCGCTCGGGCGGGAGGTAGTCCAGGGTGCCCATCGGCGGGGCGTACCCGTGGGTGCCGTCGGTGCCGGTCAGCTCGGTGGCGAGCCCGAAGTCCGAGAGCTTGAGCGCACCGTCGGCCATCAGCAGGATGTTCTCCGGCTTGAGGTCGCCGTGCACCCAGCCGCTGCCGTGCAGATGGGCCAGGCCCTCGCAGATCTCGGCGAACAGCCGGGCCACGTCCGCCTCCGCGCCCCCGGCATCGAACAGGTCCCGCAGACTGCGCTCGGCCCGTTCCATCACCAGCACGATCGCACCGTCCAGGAACGCCCGGTCCGGATCGCTGATCACGGCGGAGTCCAGCAGGCGGATCAGCCGCGGGTGGCCAGCCCGGCGATCCAGTTCGACCTCCCGCCGGGCGGTCTCCGCGACCTTGCGGGCCTGGCGCGGCGCGAGCCCCGAGGTCGGCAGGATCTTCAGCGCGACCTCCGCCGGCTCCTTCGCCGGGTCCGCCGGGCGGCCCGCGTACACCGTCGCCCAGCCGCCGGACGCGATCGGCCCGGTGACCTCCCAGGCGCCGATCCGGTAGCCGCGCGGCAGCGGCTCGGTACGGTCACTTCCCGATGTGTCGCCCCGGCCGCGCACCGTCTCCCCCTCCGGTCCGGACCGCCTCCCGGTCCCGGAGCCCCGTGACGGCCCGGGGCGGCAGCAGCGCCAGATGCTCCTCCCGTACGAGTCCGAACCGCAGCGCGGTCCCGACCAGGGCCTCCCGCTTCCCGTTGCGGCGCGCTCCGCCGCATCCGTGCTCGGGCGGAGTACTGATCCGCATCTTCTCCTCGGCGAGGTAGTCGATGTGCGAGCTGACCGCCCGGGCCTTCAAACCGCCGCACGCGGGGTGTCCCCTGAGCCGTTCGACGATCTGCGGGGTGGTCGGCACCGCGACCGGCGACTCGTCGCGCAGCCGCGGCTCGCAGAGCGCGACCAGGACCAGGAAGTAGAGCGCGGTCTCGTCCAGTGAGTACGCCATGACGGTGCGGCTGCCCCACTGGCCCGCCATGCCGTCGGGGTCCAGATAGACGTGGTCGGGCGCGAACACCTGGAAGGCGACGGTGGTGCCGCGGCGGGTGGGCAGCACGACCCGGGAGAACTCGAAGGGAATGGGTGCCCCGGCCCGCCGGGGCGGGACCCGCAGATACTCTCCCGCTCCCTCCGGGTTCTCCACCAGATAGCTCTGGGTCGCGCTGTGGTTGCTGAGCTGCCAGTGGTCGTCGGTCACCCGGATCTCGCCGGCCAGCCGGGAGATGGCCTCGTCGTCGAGGCGCAGCTCCACCGGGACCGTCGCCGAGCCCCGCCCGAAACGCGCCACTTCCCCCGGGCCGAGCCGCAAGGTCACCGGGGCACCGCCCGGCGCCCCCGCGACGTCACCGCCCACCCGTGGCAGATGGACAACAATGCCGCTCACTGCCCTCACCTCGTCCCCCGTGGCAACGACTACCGCACCGGTCGAACGTTACCCATCCCAGGGGGCGGTCCCCGTCCGGATTCTGGTCGTTTTCGGACTGTCGTCAGGTCGTCCGCGGCGGTGCGGAGCCGATTCCGGAACGGCCGTCGGGGGGTGCGCGCACTGGGCGCCCAGCTTCAGGTTCTTGTGCGGTGAGGAGAGCGCGGGACAGGACCGGCGGGCGCGGAACTCGGCGTTCGGCAGGGGGCGTTCGGCGCGGAGTGCGAGGTTGCCCGCTTCGGCTAACTGGCTCGATTTAGCGCCTGTGCGGTGTACGCGGTGTAGGCGGTGCAAGCGGTGTACGGGGCCGGGGGGCGGCTCCGGTGACCGCGTGGCGGCGGCGCCGGTAGTAGGAGACGGCGACCGCGGCGACCAGCGGCCCCCAGAGGACGAGCGGCTGGTAGAGGATGCCGACGAGTACGTGGCCGGTGTGTGTCATGTCCTTGTGCGGGAACGTCCACCACCACGGCATCGGGGCCCACAGGGCGGTGAGGACGACGGAGCCGAGGAGGGCCGGCACGGCGGCGGCCAGGGGGCGGACGGTGCGCCCGCCGATGCGCGGTATCCAGCGTGGCAGCACTTCGCCCCAGGGGCGTACCAGGCCGACGGTCAGGAGGGCCACCAGCTCGCAGGTCACGCTCAGGAACAGCATCCACGCCTTTGCGCCAGGGGTCTCGAAGCCCGCGACCCCCTCGGCGGTGTAGCCGGACGGGAATCCGAGGACGAGCGCGATGCGCCACAGGCCGGTCGGCAGCACGACGAGGGCGGTGAGATGGGCGGCCCTCACTGCCCAACGAGGCGCGGGACGAACGGAGTCGGCGTGCGGGTCGGCCGGTGCGGTCCGTCTGGTTTCCATGGCAACAGCGTGTCGTGCCGCCCGGCGCCGTTCGTCGTCCCCCGAGGCGGTTCCGTGCTCCCGGGAGGAGGACGTAGGGCTGGGCGTTCTCCTCCGCGCGGCGTAGGAGGCCTCCGCCCACGGTCGACGCGAAGGGCCCGGATCACGTCGGATCCGGGCCCTCGGGTGTCGGGTGCCGGGTGGGTCAGGACTTGCCCGCCGACTGCATGGAGGCCACGGCTTCGGCGACCGTGCTCCGGTACAGGCCGAGCTTGGCGTCGCCCACCTTGACGTCGGGGCCGAGCGGGAAGTTCTGCGTCTCCGCGTTGGGCATGTGGTCGCCGTCGGGCAGCACGTTCATCTCGTCGACCCAGGTCACGCCGTTCTTGCCGCCCGGGTTGAGGTCGATCACCGCGATGGCGGCCGTCTTCGGCTTGACCGGGTACGCGGGCGCGCCGCCCAGGCCACCGGGGACCGCCGGGATGATGTCACCGCTGTGGTCCGAGGCCTTCGCGGCACCCAGGCTGACCCGCGGGAAATAGCTCAGGCCGCAGGAGTTGGCGCCGGTGTTGTTGATCTCGATCACGTGCTGGGTGGCCGAGCCCTCGCGGGGGTACACGCGCACCGACAGGTCCGAGCTCTTGCACGGGTGCTTGTAGGCGTAGCTGTCGCTGGTGTTGCCGCCCGCGTTCGCGGTGCCGCCGGACGTGCCCGCCTTCGAGGTGCCCGTCTTCGTGGCCCCGGTGTTCTGCGCGGTGGTGTCGGACTTCGAGCCGTCCGTGGTCTTCGAGGTGTCGGTGGACTTGGAGTCGGTCGAGGCGGCGGCCGATGCGGCGTCGCCCGCCGAGCCGGCGGACTTCGTGCCGGTGTCGTCACCGCCGCAGGCGGTGAGGGACAGGGCGAGCACCGCGGTGACGGCGCCGAGAGCGGCGGTGTGCTTGCGGGTGCGGAGCTTACGCATGAGTTTCTCCCAGGACGAGGGTGAGGCAAGGCCCGGATCCTGCGGCGAGCCGCTCTCTCTGACCTCTTGACATCCAAAGCATCGTGTGGATCGCTCACGTTCCGCTGATGCCTCACTGACGTCCTGCTGACGTCCTCGAAATGCCGCTCCAACGGACTCGTGGGCGGGCCGCGTGCGGTCTGTGGCCCGGTGGGCGGCGGCTTGGCCGGAGGCGGGGCACCGGACGCGGGCAGGGCCCGGCGCCCGTCCACCGTTCGGGTGATCCGCCCCCGGCGATCCCGCGTTGGGACGCCCGGGAACCGGGGCCCGCCCGACCGTCGGCGCCCGGACGCGTGGGCGTGTCGCGGGCCCCGGATTTGGCACAGTGCCGCTCCGCGATCAAGGAACGGGTGGGCGCAGTGGCAGTGGTGGGACAGCCCGGGGGCCGGCAGCGGCTGAGCGACCTGGCGGGCGGCGGGGACGTACTGAAGCACAGCGACAGTGCGTGGTTGAGGGCCGCCGGAGGGGCGGAGGGCATGTGCACGCACCTCGGTCCGGTGAAGTCGGAACTGGAGACGGCGCACGAGGGCCTCCTCGCCGGGACCGGCGGGCTGACCGCGCCGGCGGAACTGGACGCCGTGCGGGAGTCGTGGACGCGGAGGTTCGAGGCGGCGCGTGGGGAGTGCCGGGCACTGGCCGGGAAACTGCGCGACGTCGCACGGGCCCAGGGTGAGACGAACGAGACCGTGAGGTCGGCCTTCGGGCCCGTGGCGTCGGCGGGGCGGGGCGGGGCGCGATGACCCTGACCTGGGCGCAGCTGCGGGACCTGAAGTGCGGCGAGCTGGAGGGCGCGGCCGACGGGTGGGGAAGGGCGAGCAACCGCGCCGACGCGGGCCGGGACCGGATCGAGACCCAGCTGCTGACCGGCCTGCGGGACACGCAGCACGGCGAGGCGGCGAAGGCGGCGGTCGGACGGTTGCGGCAGATGAGCAGGAACCTGGGCTACGTCTACACGGAGTGCGGCCTGCTCCGTACGGCGCTGAACAGCATGGCCCATGAACTGCGGGCTCAGCAGCGGGCGTTGCGCGAGGCGCTGGACGACGCGGAGGCCCTGAAGTTCACCGTGCACGGGGACGGTTCGGTGACGTACCCGGCGGCGGGCGAGGGCCTGATCGACGGCAGACCGCTGCCGGGCGGCACGGCGACGGTGGGGTCCGTGGCACCCGGACTGCACACGCCCTCGGGCCTGGTCGCCCCCAACCCGAACGTGGCGAAGGCGCAGGACGTCGCGGACCGGGTGGCGAAGGCCGTGCGGACGGCGGCCGAGATCGACTGGCGGTACGCCCGCATTCTGCGGAAGCTGAAGGCCGAGGAGGGCCTGAAGGTCCCGGACTCGACCTGGCAGGACGCGGCGGGCGACGCGGCAGCGGTCCGGGACGCGGCACGCGGCTACCTGAAGGACGCGATCCCCCGCGACGCGACACCGGCCGAGCGGAAGGCGTGGTGGGCCGCCCTGACGGACGAACAGCGCGAGGAGTACCTCGCGGTGTACCCGGACCAGATCGGCAACCTGGACGGCATTCCGGCTCTGGTGCGGGATGCGGCGAACCGGGACAACATCCAGTTGTTGATGGGCAAGTTGGAGGGGCGGGACGACGCGAAGTCGGAGGCGCAGTTGGCGGCGCTGCGGGAGATCGATCGTCAGTTGTGGGCGGGCACGCAGCCGCCGATGTACCTGCTCGGCATCGGGGACGAGGGGAACGGGCGGGCGATTGTCTCTTTCGGTAATCCGGATACGGCCAAGAACGTGGCCGCCTATGTTCCTGGGTTGAACACTTCACTGGATGAGGAGTTCGCCAAAGGTGACGTCAAGCGTGCCTGGGACCTTGCGAAGGGTGCCCACAAGTACGACCACTCCACTGCGGCCATCACTTGGCTCGGATATGACGCACCGCAATCACCGGATGGCGTCGACAGTTTTTCGGTGATGGGAATCGGGAGGGCTGAAAAGGGTGGTGCTGCCTTCAACGGATTCATGGATGGAATCTCGGCCACCAATGAAACGGGGGATCCGCATCTGACGGCAATCGGCCACTCCTACGGTTCGCGCACGGTAGGGGCTGCGACGCAACATGGCCATGGCATTCCAGGGGTCGACGACATCGTCTTGGTCGGCAGCCCGGGGGTGGGTGTCGATCGTGCTGAGGACCTCGGGGTCGGAAAGGATCACGTCTTCGTCGGGGCGGCTCAGCATGACGTGGTGACCAAGCTCCCGTCTGGGCGGGAGGTCGTCGTGGGTGCCGTGGCGACGATCGCAGCTGGTCCGGTGGTCGGGTATTTGGCGGGGGACGCTGCCGATCAAGGGGATGACGACCTCTGGTTCGGCAAGGATCCGGCGAGTGAGGCCTTCGGCGCTCGACGTTTCCCGGTCAAAGAAGGGCCTCTCCTTGTCGGTGGGCACGGCCTTTCGCTCGATGCGCATTCCCAGTACTTCGACCCGGAGAAGGACTCCGTGTCCGCAGACAGCATCGCGCTGATCGCGGCGGGGAAGTCTCGTGATATCGAGATGGAGGAGCCCCGGTGAGGAGCCGAGTTCGGGCTGTTGTCGCAGCGATGGCGTTGTCGCTGGCGCTTTCTGGATGCGTAGAAAGACTTACTTCGTCAAGTCCGGGAGGGCAGGGAGGCATGGATATGCAGGATGCGGCAAATCGCGCTGATCGGATCCTTGATGCCGTGTTGGGAGAGATCAAGCCGGAAGTCCAATGGGCACACGGGCCAACCAGTGCTGGTAGCTGTGATGTTTCTCGTATGCGTGTCGTCATGACAGTCGTGTCCGAGGGGCGGAGGGGAAATCTTCTCGGCGTTGTGGACCGCTTCTGGCGTCGGAGCGGGTACAGAATCAAGGCCGTCAACAAGAACGCGAATTTTCCGGCGATCTATGCGCAGACGAAGGACGGCTTCGGAGTCAGTCTCAGTATCGGCGGCGCAGGCCAGGCCTTCTTCGAGGTGGACAGCCCCTGCGTGGACGAATCGGAGGTCGCTGCATCCACTACACCGCCGAACGGACCCGGCTACGACGGCGTCTATCCCCTTCCTCGTCCCAACATCCACTCCGACTTCTGGTCAGCCGAAGTCTCCTGACGCAACGTCACCGCCCCCAATGACCCGTAACAGGGCGATCGGTGGGGGTAAAGGGGCTGGTGGGGCAGGGCCCGGATATTGAGTCCGGCATTGGGCCCTGGGGCCCATGCCGGGCCCCGCTTTGTTGTGGTCGCATACGGAGTACCGGGGGGAACTGTCGCTGCACCCACTCACAAAGCTGGGGAGACTCGCCGTGTCGGGCATACGAGAACTAGCGGTACCGGGCGGTGCTGATTTGAGCGCCGCCGAGGTCCCTCCGGGTAGACAACCACTGTCGCGCCCCTTGCAGGCGGTACTGATTCTCGTCCGATTGCTCTTCGTCCTCACGGTCGTCGGTGCGTTCGACGTGCTGGTCGTGGCCTCGTCGGTCGACGCGGTGGACGGCCGGCTGCTGGGCATGGCGCTGTACGCGTCGCTCCCCGGGATCGCCGGGTTCGTGCTGTCGCTGTACCTGCGCACCGGTGGCGTCTGGATCTGGCGTGGGCTCCTGGCCGTGCAGGCCTGGCTCACGCTCGGGGCGCTGGCGACGCTGAACGACGCGGAGAACGGGCGGGGCGTGACGCAGCTGGTGCTGCCCGTCACCGTCATCGTCCTTCTGTGCCGGGCCAGTTCGCGTTCCTGGTTCCGGCTCGCCCCCGAACAGCGCGTCGAGCACCACCCGTTCAGCGTCCTCAAGCGGATGATCAAGTGGCGCCGGGACAACGGTCAGACCGCGATGGAGTACCTGGGCATGATCCTCGTGGTCGTGGCCCTCATCGGCGGGCTCGTGGCCACCGGGATCGGCGGGCAGGTGTCCGGCCAACTCCGCAACGCCATCTGCCAGCTGACCGGAAGCGCCTGCCCGCCGCCCGGCGCCATCGCCGGTGGCAGCAACGGGAACGGCAACGGGAGCGGCGGTGCCGACTCCGGTGGCGCCGGGACCGAAGGTGCCACCGTGACCGGTGGTACGGGCTCCGGCGGGGCGGATGCGACCGGTGGCAGTGGAACCGGCGGCAGTGGGTCCGGTGGCAGTGGAACCGGCGGCAGTGGGTCCGGTGGCAGCGGCTCCGGCGGCAATGGGACCGCGGGATCCGAGGCCTCGGGTGGTGCCGGTGGTGCCGGTGGTGCTGGTGGTTCGGATGCAACCGGTGGTTCTTCTGTAGGAGTCAACGCGGGTAGACAAGACCCGATCACGGGTTCCACCCCCCGCTCGGAAGGCAACTTCCTCACCGGCGTCGTCGGTGACGACGGTCTGCTGGGCGACGTCACCGGGGCCATCGACACGATCGCGCACCCCGTCGACACCGCGAAGAACGTCGTCGACCAGTACGCGCAGGCCGCGAACAAGGCCGGCGACAAGTGGGACAAGGGCAAGTACGTGGCCGCCGCCTGGGACTTGACCAAGGGTTCCGGCGGAGGCGGCAGCGCACTCACCGGGCTGCCCGGCTCCGGCACCCGCGTCGAGTCGGCGGTACGGGACGGGGAGCGGCAGTACCTCAACGACCGCATCCCCCGCGGCTCCAGCGCAGCCGGCCGAGAGGCCTGGTGGAAGGGGCTGACGCAGGAGCAGCGTGACCGGTACCTGGAGCTCTCCCCGGACCAGATCGGCAGCCTGGACGGGATTCCGGTGGCGGACCGGGACACGGCCAACCGCCGCAACCTGCCGGATCTGATCTCGAAGCTGGAGGGCCAGACCGACAAGAAGTCGAAGGAGCAGCTGGCCGGGCTGCGGGAGATCGACCGTCAGCTGAAGGAGGGCAGCCAGCCCCCGATGTACCTCATCGGCATCAGCGACGAGGGCAACGGCCGGGCGATCGTCTCCTACGGGAACCCCGACACCTCGAAGAACGTGTCGGCCTATGTGCCGGGGCTGAACACCGCCCTCGACGAGGAGTTCGCCAAGAGCGGCCTCAAGCGGGCCCGCGACACGGCGATCGGCGCCCAGGGGTACGACCCGTCCAGCGCGGCGATCGTCTGGCTCGGGTACGACGCCCCGCAGACGCCGGACGGGCTGCACAGCCTGGCGGTCGCCGGTACCGCGCGGGCGGAGAAGGGCGGCGCGGCGTACAACGACTTCATGAGCGGTATCGTCGCGACCAACCAGAACAAGGACCCGCACATCACGGCCATCGGGCACTCCTACGGCTCGCGCACCGTCGGTGCCGCGACCCAGCGCCTCGGCGGGATTCCGGGGGTGGACGACATCATCCTGGTCGGCAGCCCCGGTGTGGGCGTGGACCGTGCCGTGGACCTCGGCGTCGGTGCCGAGCACGTCTTCGTCGGCGCCGCGGCCAATGACCCGGTGACCAAGCTCCCGTCCAAGACGCAGGTCGTCGTGGGCGCGATCGGGATGGTCCTGGGCGGACCGGCCGGCTCCTACATCGCCGGTGACCTGGCCGACCCGGGCGACGACGACCTCTGGTTCGGCAAGGACCCGGCGAGCAAGGCGTTCGGGGCCCGGCGGTTCCCGGTGGATCCCGGCAAGCCCATGAGCTTTGATTCGCACTCCAACTACTTCACCCCGTCACGGGACGCCGTGTCCGCCGACAGCATTGCTCTTATCGTGTCGGGGCACGCCGACCGGCTCAAGATGGAGGAATACCGATGAGCCGAAGGTTCCAGATCGTCGCGGTGGCTCTGGCCGTCGGCTTCACGTTGTCCGCCTGCGGCAGCGAGAAGGCGCACCCGGGGGCCGACGCGAACACCACGACCACCAGAAGCGCGGGCTCCGAAGGCACCAAGGGGAACAACATGGACATGCAGGAGGCCGCCGACCGGGCCGACAGCATGCTCGACGCAGTGCTGAAGAAGATCGACCCCGAGGTGCAGTGGGCACACGGCCTGACGACCAAGGGCAGCTGCGACGTGACGCGCAGGCGCACCGTCATGACCATCGTGTCCGCGGACCGCAGGCAGGGCTTCCTCGACCAGGTCGAGGAGTTCTGGCGGACGAGCGACTACCGCATCAGGGCGAAGAACACGGACGCGGATTTCCCGGCGGTCTACGCGGTGACGAAGGACGGCTTCGGCATCAGCGTGAGCGTGCGCGCCAAGGGGCAGGTCTTCTTCGAGGCGGACACCCCCTGCGTGAAGGAGTCGAAGGTCGCCGACTCCACGTCCAAGCCGAACGGACCGGCCTACAAGGGCGTCTACCCGCCGCCGAGTCCCAATGTCCGCTCCGACCACTGGTCCGCCGGGGCGTCCTGACGGTCGCTCTTCGTCCGGGTGCGCCGGTTGATCCGGCCGGTGCACCCGGTGCGCCCGTCCCGTGGCTCCGTGCGCCGGAACGGCGGGCCGATGACCCCGTATGACCCGGAAGACTCGCACACACCGTCGAAAACGCCCATGAACGCGTCCTCGATGGGGGATGGTTGAGGGGTGCGGAAATTCTGGGTGGTCGGTGGCATCGGTGTAGGCATGGCCATGTGCTTCGTGGCGTTGCTCGTCGTCGGTACGTACTCCGCCGCCGCCGGACTCGCGGGTTCCGGCGGCGCCGTCGCGCTGGCCAAGGGGGCCGTGCCGGCGAAGTACCAGTCGCTGGTGCAGAAGTGGGGCAACCTCTGCCCCGCCATCAACCCGGCCCTGCTCGCCGCCCAGCTGTACCAGGAGAGCGGCTGGAACCCCCGGGCCGAGAGTCCCGCCGCCGCGCAGGGCATCGCCCAGTTCATCCCGGGCACCTGGGCCGGACACGGGATCGACGGGGACGGCGACGGCGACCGGGACGTATGGGATCCCGCCGACGCGATTCCGTCCGCCGCCTCGTACGACTGCGAACTGGCCGGTTACGTGAAGAAGGTGCCGGGGGATCAGACCGACAACATGCTGGCCGCGTACAACGCCGGCGCGTACCGGGTCATCCGGTCCGGCGGGATTCCCGACATCTCGGAGACGCAGAACTACGTCACCATCATCCGCTCCCTGGAGAAGAGCTTCGCCAGGCCCGTCGGCCGCGTACAGCCCTCGGAGCAGGCGGCCGGGGCGATCTACTTCGCGCAGAAGAAGCTCGGTACGCCGTACCTCTGGGGCGGCAACGGCACGCCCGAGCAGAACGGGCGGTTCGACTGCTCGGGGCTGACCCAGGCCGCGTACCGGACCGTGGACATCGAGCTGCCCCGGGTGGCGAACGATCAGTACAACGCCGGGCCGCACCCCTCCCGCGACGAGCTGCTCCCGGGCGACCTGGTGTTCTTCTCGAACGACCTGGGCAACTCGCGGGCCATCCATCACGTGGGGATCTACGTCGGCGGCGGGTACATGATCAACGCTCCGTACACCGGGGCCGTGATCCGCTTCGACAAGATCGACGCGCCCGACTACTTCGGCGCGACGCGCGTGACCAAGGACGGGGCCGCGGCCCTTCCGAGGGCATGACGCGGTGACGGCGGTGGCCGGAACTCTCCGTGAAGCCTGGGCCCTGAGCTGCGGCGATGAGTCACTCTTCGATAACGTCATGGTGATCATTCGGTGGAGAGCGGAACGCCCGCGCAGGGGACGTCGTTCCCTGGGTGGACCGGGACGACGGCGCATCGACCGTGCGGCGCAGCACCGACTTACGCAGTAGTGATCCACGCAGCGATCGAACCGACACGGGGGTTCGTCAAAGCGGTGCACACCGGTGTGCCCGCAGCAGCAGACAAGGCAAGGGGCCGCAGCAGATGGCTGGACTCGCACTGGATGGGTCGAACCCCGACGTCAGCCTGCTCTACGACATCAACGGACTCGCGAAGTCCGCTCCCACCTGGTTCGACCGGGTCATGGAGTTCGTCGGTGAGTACGGAATCATGCTCGGCATGGTCCTGGTGGTCCTGTGGTGCTGGTGGAGCGTGCGCCGGCGCGGCACGGCCGACGACTCGGTGGCGGCGGTCTCCGGGATCGTCTGGGCGCCGCTCGCAGCCGGGATCGCGCTCCTGATCAACATTCCGATCCGTGGATTCGTGCACCGGCCCCGCCCGTTCAAGGACCACCAGGGGCTGGAGGTCCTGGTGTCCGGGAAGAACGACTTCTCCTTCGTGAGCGACCACGCCACGATGGCCATGGCGCTGGCCGTCGGGATCTTCGTGGCCAACCGGAAGTTCGGCATCGCCGCGATCGCGCTCGCCCTCGTGGAGGGCTTCTGCCGGATCTACATGGGTGTCCACTACCCGACCGATGTCATCGGCGGATTCGCGCTCGGCACGGCCGTCGCCCTGCTGCTCGCCCCGCTGGCGATGATGCTGCTGACCCCGCTGACGGCGGCCGTCTCGCGATCGGACCGGCTCGGCCGGCTCGTACGCTCGCGCCGGCCGGTTCCGCAGAGGGTCGGGAACCCGGCCGGGGCGTTCGGGATCCCCGAGCCGCGACCGGGCACCGGCGGCGGGGACGGCGAGAAGGACCTGGCCGCTTAGGGCCGGCCTGCCGGTCCGACCGTGCGGGGCCGGGCCGGGTCGCCACGGGGAGGCGACCGTGCGTCAGAGCGCCTGCGGGTAGTCGAAGAGGCGCTCCGGGTCGTACTGCTTCTTCAGGTCGGCGAGCCGCTCGGCCGCCGAGCCGTAGTAGGCCCGGCGCCAGTCGGTCAGCGCCGGATCCGTGTAGTTCTGGTACGCCGCTCCGGACGCGTGCCGCCGCATCGCGGCATGAGTGTTTTTCAGCCAGTCCTGCTGGGCGCTGCCCGGCGTACCGGGGTTCCAGGAACCGATGTACTGGGCGAGCACGCGCGAGCCCCGGTGGACGAACGCGGTCGACTGCGGGGAGACCCGGTTGATCGCCCCGCCGAGCGCGGTGAGCGCGATGGAGCCGCCACCGCCGCCCTGCGTCACCGGAATCCGGGTGAACGCCTCGGTCCCGTCGAGCAGGGCCTGCACACCCGCCGGGGACAGGGAACGGTCGTAGAAGTCGGAGGCGGCGGCGTAGGTCTCGCGCGGGAGCGTGCCCTGGGCGGTGCGGCCGGGCGTCGTCCCCGGCAGATGGCACTGCGCGTCGGTGATGCCCGAGCAGCCCGCGTACACGAGCATCGACTCCTGGTAGCTGCGGCGGCGCAGCGAGACGGAGGAGGCGGGGGCGCCGATCCGGTCGGCGAGCAGATCCACGGCGTTCTGCAGGTCCCCGTACGTACCGAGGCTGAACGCGGCGACCGAGACGGTCGGGTTGCCGCCTCCGGGGCCGGCGGCGAGGTGCACGGAGGACCAGATCTCGTCGGGCTGGGACGGGCCCCACTCCTGCCAGGCCGTGACGACGGACCGGGCGCGGGACCACGGCCACGACATGTACGCGGTGACGGTCTGCGGGGCCGGGCGGGTGCGGAAGGTCAGCTCGGTGACCACGCCGAAGTTGCCGTTGCCCGCGCCGCGCAGCGCCCAGAAGAGGTCCGGGTGGTGCTTGGCGTCCACGGCGAGGGTCTTGCCGTCGGCCGTGACAAGGGTCGCCGCGGTCAGGCTGTCGCAGGTCAGGCCGTATGCGCGGGAGGCGACGCCATGGCCGCCGCCGAGGGTGAGGCCGGAGATGCCGACGGTGGGACAGGAGCCGCCCGGGATCGTCAGGCCGCTGCGGGCGAGGCCCTGGTAGACGTCGATGAGCTTGGCGCCCGCGCCGATCGTGCCGTTCCGCTCGACGCGGGACAGTGACGAGACGTCGAGGACGAGGCGCCCGTCCCCGCTCGACCAGCCCGCGTACGAGTGGCCGCCGCTGCGGATGGAGACGGGGGTGCCCGTGCGACGGGCGAAGGACAGGCACTCGCGGATGTCCGCCTCGTGCCGTACATAGGCGACGGCCGCGGGTTTCAGACCGTCGAAGCGGGTGTTGTAGAGCTGACGGGCGGTCGGGTAGGAGGCGTCCTGGGGCCGTATGACACTGCCGTCGAGGCTCCTGGCCAGGGCGGACCAGTCCGCCGGCCCGGCGGGGGAGGGCTTCGGCGGGGCCGATGAGGCCGGCGGGGCCGACGGCGCGGGAGAGCTTCCGGTGCTTCCCGTGCTGCCGGATTTCCCGGCGTCGCCCGAAGCGCCGGAACTGCCGCTGCACGCGGTGGTGGTGACGCCGGTGAGCGCGGCCGCGGCGCCCGCTGTGAGCAGGGTGCGCCGGGCGGGCAGGGGCGGCAGGTTCATCGGATCTCCGAGTCTTGGCGCTGACGTGCCGGACGGTGGGGGGTGGCGGAGGCCGGGTGCGCGGGAGGCCGGGTGTGGGGTTCGGCCGGAGGGATCAGGGGGCCGCTCGGTGCTCCGCGGCGTCCGTACGGGCCCGGTCCCTGGAGCGGCGGGCCGGGCCGGACCAGCCGCAGGCACAGCGTGCGGTGCAGAAGGAGCCGCGCTCCACGGTCGTGGGTTCGTGCCCGGAGTGCCCCGAGTGCCCGGAGCGCCCGGTGGGTGCCGCGGCGGGGGCGGGGGCGGGGACGGTCGGCGGGAGCTCGTCGGTGTGTCGCTCATGCACCCGTCCACGGTACTGGGCAGGGCCACCCGGCGGTGTGGCCGACGGGGGCGGCGTGACGGGGGACACGGGGCGTCGTTATGCGGAACGGATGGGCCTCTCGGGCACGCGTTACGGCGTTGGGGGTTGGCAGGCGATGGTGGTGCGGCAGCACAGGTCCGGAAGCGGGGCGCGCGCTGTCTGCGCCCTCGCCGTGGTGGGCGTGATGGCGGCGACCGCCGGATGTTCGGGCGACGCCGGCGGCGGTGACCGTGCCGTGGCCGACGACCGGGGCGGGGCCGACGCCCTCGACGCGGTCCGCCGTGCGGCCGCGGTGCTCGCGGGGACGGTGAGCGGGACCGGAACGGCCGCGGCCGGGGTCGCCCCCGCCTCCGGGGCCGTCGCCGGAACCGCCGAGGTGCGTACGGCGATGGAGACCGCGGCGGGCGGGACACGGGTGACCATCAGGGGCCGGGGCTCGTACGACTTCCGCGACGGCAGGGGCCGGCTCACGGTCGTGCTGCCCAAGGACGCCGCCGGTGAGGACGAGCACCGCCCCATCACCGAACTGCTGGTCCCCGGCGCGCTCTACATGATGAACCGCGGAGCCGGAGTGCCCGCGGGCAAATGGGTCAGGGTCGACACGACGGCCCTGGAGGACGGCAATCTCGTCACCGGCGGGGTGACCGATCCGCTGGCCGCCGCCGAACTGCTGCGCGGGGCGCGGCAGGTGACGTACGTGGAGAAGACGGTGCTCGCCGGGGTCCCCGTGCGGCACTACCGGGGGACGGCGGACATCGGGCTGGCGGCGCGCGAGGCCGCGCCCGGGTCGCGCGGGGCGCTGGCCGCGGCAGCGAAAGGGTTCCGCACGGGCACGGTGCCGTTCGACGCGTACCTCGACGAGCAGGGGCGGCTGCGCAAGGTGCGCCACCGGTTCAGCTTCGCCAACGAGGGGCCGGAGGTGGAAGTGGTGTCGACCACACTGCTGTACGGGTTCGGGGTGCCGGTCTCCGTGGGCCTGCCGGACGACCACGACATCTATACGGGGCGGATCCGACAGCGATAGCCGAGGGGCGGGCGGGTGCGGACGGAGGCATAGGCATGCCGGCGGCGGCGAAATGGTCCGTCCGTGCCATGCGCGGCGTGTGCTCCGCTCCCTACGCTAGGAAGCCGGCGACGGCAGTGAGAGGTGAGTGACGTGGTGACGCTCGGCGCGCGGACGGTATCCGATCATGTGGCCCTCGCCGAGATCGAGCTCTGCGGTGAGCTGATGATCGCCGCGTCGGCCGCGATCGGGGAGCGGCTCAGCGCGGACCGTATCGACGAGGTGCTCAACGTCCGGGCGATCGCCGAGTGCACCACCGTCCCCCGGCAGGGAGAGCGCCGGGGGTGAGCGTGGCCGCGCGGCCCGGGGCCCCCGCCATCAGGTGCGGAGCAGCCGGGCGATCGCCTTCGTGGCCTCCTCGACCTTGGCGTCGATCTCCTCGCCGCCCTTGACCGCCGCGTCCGCGACGCAGTGCCGCAGGTGCTCCTCCAGCAGCTGGAGGGCGAACGACTGGAGCGCCTTCGTGGACGCCGAGACCTGGGTCAGTATGTCGATGCAGTAGACGTCCTCGTCGACCATGCGCTGGAGGCCGCGGATCTGGCCCTCGATCCGGCGCAGCCGCTTGAGGTGTTCTGCCTTCTGATGGTGATAACCGTGTATGCCCCGGTCGTGATCGGTGACGGCGGATTCCGTCTCCGCGGTGGTCCCGGCGGTCTCGGTGGTGGTCATTACTGCCTCCCGTTTTCCCTTTACCCTGGCGTTTATATACCCCTGGTGGGTATATCCTAACGAATTCAGCTGAAACGTGACCGGGGGTCCGTGCTGATCACTGTGCCCGATGCGCGACACTGAAGAACGCCGGTTAGCCGTGGCCGGATGATGCGCCTAGCATCAGCCTGACCGAATCCAAAGCACCCCGAGGACCCCACGTGCGCTTTCGTCTGACCCCCAGGGAGACGAGCTTCTACGACATGTTCTCCGCGTCCGCGGACAACATCGTCACGGGCTCGAAACTCCTGATGGAACTGCTCGGGGCGGACTCTGCCTCCCGAGTCGAGATCGCGGAGCGCATGCGGGCAGCGGAGCACGCGGGGGACGATGCCACCCACGCGATCTTCCACCAGCTGAACTCCTCTTTCATTACGCCGTTCGACCGCGAGGACATTTACAACCTCGCGTCGTCGCTCGACGACATCATGGACTTCATGGAGGAGGCCGTCGACCTGGTCGTGCTGTATCAGGTCGAGGAACTCCCCAATGGCATTGCCCAGCAGATCGAGGTGCTGGCCCGCGCGGCCGAGCTGACCGCCGAGGCGATGCCGGGTCTGCGGACGATGGACAACCTCACCGAGTACTGGATCGAGGTCAACCGCCTGGAGAACCAGGCCGACCAGATCCACCGCAAACTGCTCGCTCATCTCTTCAACGGCAAGTACGACGCCATCGAGGTGCTGAAGCTCAAGCAGATCGTGGACGTGCTGGAAGAGGCTGCCGACGCGTTCGAGCACGTCGCCAACACGGTGGAGACCATCGCGGTCAAGGAGTCCTGAACCACGTGGACACCTTTGCGCTGATCGTGACCATCGGTGTCGCGCTCGGCTTCACGTATACGAACGGCTTCCACGACTCGGCGAACGCCATCGCCACCTCCGTCTCCACCCGGGCACTCACCCCCCGCGCGGCGCTGGCGATGGCCGCGGTGATGAACCTCGCCGGCGCGTTCCTGGGCAGCGGGGTCGCCAAGACCGTCAGCGAGGGGCTGATCGCGACGCCCGAGGGCCACAAGGGGATGGGGATCCTTTTCGCCGCACTCGTCGGCGCGATCATCTGGAACCTCGTCACCTGGTACTTCGGGCTGCCGTCCTCGTCCTCGCACGCCCTGTTCGGCGGCATGGTCGGCGCGGCGCTGGCCGGCGGGACGCTGGTGCACTGGGACGGGGTGCTCGACAAGGTCGTCATCCCGATGTTCGTGTCGCCGGTCATCGGCCTGGTCGTCGGCTACCTGGTGATGGTCACGATCATGTGGATGTTCCGGAAGGCCAACCCGCACAAGGCCAAGCGCGGCTTCCGGATCGCCCAGACGGTCTCGGCCGCGGGCATGGCGCTCGGCCACGGTCTGCAGGACGCGCAGAAGACCATGGGCATCGTGGTGATGGCGCTGGTCATCGCCGATGTCGAGAGCCCGAGCGACCCGATCCCGGTCTGGGTCAAGCTGGTCTGTGCGCTGATGCTCTCGCTGGGTACGTACGCGGGCGGCTGGCGCATCATGCGGACGCTCGGCCGGAAGATCATCGAGCTGGACCCGCCGCAGGGGTTCGCGGCGGAGACCACGGGCGCGTCGATCATGTTCGGCTCGGCGTTCCTGTTCCACGCGCCGATCTCCACGACGCACGTCATCACCTCCGCGATCATGGGTGTGGGCGCGACGAAGCGGGTGAACGCCGTGCGCTGGGGTGTCGCGAAGAACATCATCCTGGGCTGGTTCATCACGATGCCGGCCGCGGCGTTGGTCGCCGCCGCGAGCTACGGGGTCGTGGTCCTGCTCTTCGGCTGACGGCCGTCGGCCGTTGTCACGGCGGTACGGAAACGGGGCCGCCCCCACTCCCTTCGCGGGGAGCGGGGGCGGCCCCTTCGCCTTGCGGTGGCACCGCCATGCAGCACCTCAAGGCCGTCTGGGGGCGGGGCCGGTCCGCCGGCCCCGCTGCCGGGTGACTATCCGAAGCGTCCCGAGATGTAGTCCTCGGTGGCCTGGACGGACGGGTTGGAGAAGATGCGTTCCGTCTCGTCGATCTCGATGAGCTTGCCGGGCTTGCCGACCGCCGCGAGGTTGAAGAACGCCGTGCGGTCCGAGACCCGGGCCGCCTGCTGCATGTTGTGCGTCACGATGACGATCGTGAAGCGCTCCTTCAGCTCGCCGATCAGGTCCTCGATGGCGAGGGTGGAGATCGGGTCCAGGGCGGAGCACGGCTCGTCCATCAGCAGCACCTCGGGCTCGACCGCGATCGCGCGGGCGATGCACAGACGCTGCTGCTGACCGCCGGAGAGACCGGAGCCGGGCTTGTTCAGCCGGTCCTTGACCTCGTTCCAGAGGTTGGCGCCGCGCAGCGACTTCTCGACGATGTCGGACAGCTCGCTCTTCTTGTACGAGCCGTTCAGCCTCAGGCCGGCGGCGACGTTGTCGAAGATCGACATGGTCGGGAACGGGTTCGGGCGCTGGAAGACCATGCCGACCGTGCGGCGCACGGTGACCGGGTCGACGTTCGCCCCGTACAGGTTCTCGTCGTCCAGCAGCACCTTGCCCTCGACGCGGCCACCGGGGGTGACCTCGTGCATGCGGTTCAGGGTGCGCAGGAAGGTGGACTTGCCGCAGCCGGACGGCCCGATGAAGGCGGTCACGGAGCGGGGCTCCACGGTCATCGAGATGTCCTCGATGGCGAGGTGGGAGCCGTAGTAGGCGGACAGGCCGCTGACGTCGATGCGCTTGGCCATCTGAATCACTGCTTCTTTCGTGCCGCGGTCAGCGGCCGGTCTTCGGGGCCTTCCAGCGGGCGATGCCGCGGGCCACCAGGTTGAGGATCATGACGAAGGCGATCAGGACCAGCGCGGCGGCCCAGGCACGGTCGTACGACTGGTCGGTACCGACCCTGTACTGCTCCCAGATGTAGAAGGGGAGCGAGGACTGTGCGCCCTGGAACGGGTTGGGGTTGATCAGCTGGCTGCCGAAGACCAGCAGCATGATCGGCGCGGTCTCACCGGCGATGCGGGCGATCGCGAGCATCACACCGGTGGTGATGCCGCCGATCGCGGTCGGGAGGACCACCTTCAGGATGGTGCGCCACTTCGGGACGCCGAGGGCGAGCGATGCCTCGCGGAGCTCGTTCGGGACGAGCTTGAGCATCTCCTCGGTGGAGCGGACCACGACCGGCATCATCAGGATCGTGAGCGCCAGCGCGCCCATCAGACCGGAGGGCTGGGTCTTCGTCATCAGCATGATCGACAGGATGAAGAGACCCGCGACGATGGACGGGATGCCCGTCATGACGTCGACGAAGAAGGTCACGGCCTTGGCCAGGGCGCCCTTGCCGTACTCCACCAGGTAGACGGCGGTCAGCATGCCGATCGGGGCGGCGATCAGGGTGGCGATGCCGACCTGTTCCAGCGTGCCGATCAGTGCGTGGTAGACACCGCCGGTCGGCTCGGAGCCGAGCACGCCCGCCATGGAGTGGGTCAGGAAGTAGCCGTCCAGGCGCTCCGCGCCGCGGCTGATCGTCGTCCACAGCAGCGAGGCGAGCGGCACGACGGCCAGCAGGAAGCAGACCCAGACGATGCTGGTGGCGAGCCGGTCCTTGGCCTGGCGCCGGTTCTCGACGACCGAGGTCGTGATGTACGAGATGACGACGAAGAGGAGGGCGGAGACCAGCCCCCACTGGGTGCGGCTCTGCCAGCCCGCCGCCATGCCGGTGCCCACGCCCAGCGCGATCGCGACGGCCGCGAAGGCGAAGGGGGCCCAGCGGGGCAGCGCCCGGCTGCTCAGGCTCGTCGAACGCTTGGGCGCCGTCGGGACGGGGCGCTCCTGTATGCCGGTGTTGGCTGCCTGGCTCATGCGTTGGCCCCCGAGTATTCCTTGCGGCGGGCGATGATCAGCCGGGCCGCGCCGTTGACCAGCAGGGTGAGGACGAAGAGCACGAGGCCCGAGGCGATCAGGGCGTCCCGCCCGAACTCGTTGGCCTCGTCGAACTTCGCGGCGATGTTCTGGGCGAAGGTGCCGCCGCCCGGGTTGAGCAGATGACCGGAGATGACGAAGCTCGGCGACAGGACCGTGGCGACGGCCATCGTCTCGCCGAGCGCGCGGCCCAGGCCCAGCATCGAGGCGGAGATCACGCCGGAGCGGCCGAAGGGGAGCACCGAGAGGCGGATGACCTCCCAGCGGGTGGCGCCCAGTGCGAGGGCGGCTTCCTCGTTCATCCTCGGGACCTGGAGGAAGACCTCGCGGCTGACGCTGGTCACGATCGGCAGGATCATGATCGCGAGCAGGATGCCGACGGTGAAGAGCGAGCGGGCGACGCCGACCTCGGTCTTCTCGAAGAGGTACGTCCAGCCGAAGAACTGGTCGAGCCAGAGGTTCGGGCCCTCCAGGTACGGGACGAGCACGAGGGCGCCCCAGATGCCGTACACGATGCTCGGCACTGCGGCGAGCAGGTCGACGACGTACGCGAGGGGTGCGGCCAGCTTGCGCGGCGCGTAGTGCGAGATGAACAGGGCGATGCCGACGGCGACCGGGACGGCGATGGCCATCGCGATGACCGAGCTGACGATCGTGCCGAAGAGGAGGACCGCGATGCCGAAGACCGGCGGGTCGCCGGCCGGGTTCCAGTCGAAGGTGGTGAAGAAGTTGCCTTCGTTCTTGGAGACGGCGAGCGAGGCGCGGTAGGTCAGGAACACGGCGATCGAGGCCATGATCACGAGCAGCAGGATGCCCGAGCCCCTGGAGAGGCCCAGGAAGACCTTGTCGCCCGCGCGGCCGGACTTGGTCCCGGCGCGCTTGAGCGCCACCGGCGGGGCCGGCGGCTTGTCTATCGGTGTGGTGGAAGCCATGGTCTTTCCGGTCTGTGTGGGGGAGCGGTCTGGCTCCCCTGGCGGCGGTGCACCGGATGGGTGGTGGCTGACCGGTCCGGAGGGGTGCACCGGACCGGTCAGCCGGATGTTGCCTGTGTTGCTGAAGGTGTTACTGGTGTTGCTGGTGGCGCTTGCGCGTCCCGGTTACGAGAGGGAGGCGATGGTCTCGCGGACCTTGCTGTTGATCTCGGTCGGGATCGGCGCGTAGCCGGCGTCGGTGAGGAGCTTCTGGCCCTCGTCACCGGCGGTGTAGTTCAGGAAGGACTTGACCGTGGAGAGGGTCTCGGCCTTGTTGCCCTTGTCGCAGACGATCTCGTACGTCACCAGGACGATCGGGTAGGCACCCTCGGCCTTGGTCGTGTAGTCGAGGTCCAGCGCCAGGTCCTTGCCGGTGCCCTTGATCTTGGCGGCGGCGATGGCCTTGGAGGCGTTCTCCGGGGTGGCCTTGACCGGGGTGGCGCCACCGGTGTTGATGTCGACGGTGGAGATCGACTGCGAGGTGGCGTAGCTGAGCTCGAAGTAGCCGATCGAGCCGTCGACCTGCTTCACCTGGGCGGCGACGCCGGAGGAGCCGGACGCGGCCTGGCCACCGGGGGCCGGCCACTTCTTCTCGGCCTCGTACTTCCAGTCGCTCGGGGCGGCCGCGCCGAGGTACTTGCCGAGGTTCTGCGTGGTGCCGGAGTCCTCGGAGCGGTGGAAGGCCTGGATGGCCTTGTCCGGGAGCTTGGCGCCGCTGTTGAGCTTGGCGATCGCCTGGTCGTTCCACTTCTTGATCTTGCCGTCGAAGATCTTGGCGAGCGTGGGGGCGTCCAGCGTGAGGCTGTCGACACCCTCCAGGTGGAAGCCGATGGCGATCGGGCCGCCGACCATCGGGAGGTTGATGCCCTGGCCGCCCTTGCAGATCTTCTTCGAGTCGGCGACCTCTTCGGGCTTCAGCGCCGAGTCGGAGCCGGCGAAACCGACCGTGCCCTGGTTGAAGGCGACGATGCCCTCGCCGGAGGAGGACGACTTGTAGTTGATCTCGACGCCGGAGCAGCCGGCCATGTAGTTCTTGGCCCAGAGGTCCATGGCGTTCTTCTGCGCGCTGGAGCCGGAGGCGGGCAGCTGGCCCTTGGCGTCGTCGCACTTGATGTTCGACGCGGCGCTCGTCTTGCCGCCGTTGCCGCCGGTCGAGCCGCCGCTGTTGTCGTCCGAACCGCACGCCGTGAGGACCAGGGCGCCGGAGACGGCGAGGGCACCGAGCGCGGTGGCACGAAGCCGGTTCTTGCGCTGAAGCTTCACTTTTCGGGTGTTCCTTCCAGGAGCCGCCGAGGTCTTTTTCGTTCTACGACGGCGTGCGATGTGGTGGGTGCTCCGGCGTTGCGCCGCGCACCGTGCACTGCCGAAGTTAGGCAGGACAGGTGAAGCGGCCTACGGGAGAGAGTGAACGGAAGGTGAACCGTGTCGGACGGTGCGGTTCCGGCCCCGGGCCGGGCGCCCGCTCAGGCGTCCGGCAGGATCGCGAGCAGGGCGTCCAGCAGGTCCCGGTCGCGGGGCTGGGTGAGGCGGGTCCGGGCCGCCGCCGGGGAGAGCCAGCTCACCCGGTCGACCTCGGCACCGGGCACGAAGGAGCCGCCGGTCGCCTCGGCCGCCCAGTAGGCGACCTCCTTGGGCCGGCCGTTCGCGAGATAGCGGACCGTGGGGAGCGGGGCGCCGGGGGCGCAGTGGTGCCCGGTCTCCTCCAGGACCTCGCGCCGGGCGGCGTCCAGCGCGGGCTCGCCGCGCTTGAGCTTCCCCTTGGGGTGCGACCAGTCGTCGTAACGGGGCCGGTGGACCAGGCAGATCTCCAGCTCGCCGGAGCGCTCCGAGCGGCGCCACAGCACGCACCCCGCGGCGAGCACCGGCCCGTTCACGGCGCGCCTCGTGCCACGGGCGCCCACCGCCCCGCTCATGGCGCGGTCACCGCCGCGGCGGTGTACGGCCAGCTCGCCCGGAACACGCCGCGGGCCGCCTCCACCGCATGGCGCTGGTCGGCGTGGAGCACCCCCAGGGCGTACGCGGTCGCGGGTGCGATGCGGGGGGTGCGGGCCGCCGACGACGCCGCCGCGGCCGCCTCCGAGGCATCCCGGTGCAGATCGAGCGCGCGGCCCGGCGCGGCCAGGACCGGATCGGGGGCGCCCCGCACCACCTCGTGGGCGTACCGGTGCAGCCGGAGCAGCAGCCGGGTCCGGTGCCAGGGCGCGTCCTGCGCCTCGTTGTACGGCTCGACCGCCTGATCGGAGGGGAGCGCCGCCACCGCGGTGAGCAGTTGCTGTTCGGCCCGGTCGGCGGGCCCGTGCAGCATCTCCTCGGCCGGGGCCGCGGCCGCCGGGGCGAGCGGGACCTCCGAGGCGAGCAGCGCGACGCCGTCGGCCACCGCGTGGAAGCGGGAGGAGCCGAGCGCCTGGAGCGCGGCGGAGTGGGCGCGGGTCCGGGCGAGGGTCAGCTGCCGTTCGAGGAGGGCTCCGGCGCGGGCCGCGCCGACGCCGAGAGCGGCGCGCTCCTTGTCGGCGGCGCTGTCGGCGCCGGCCCCGTTGCGGGCGGAGGGCAGCGAGGTGCCGGACAGGGCGTGCAGCGCTTCGAGGAGCCGGCTCAGCCGGGTCGCGTAGGCGTGTTCCCTGGCCAGGGTGCCCGAGAGCCAGGCCAGTTCGGTACGGAGCTGCTCGGCCCAGGCGGTGTCCAGCGCCCCCCGGAAGGTGTGCAGCGTGCCGCTGATCCGGCGCGAGGAGCGGCGCAGCGCGTCGGCGGCCTCCTCGGCCCCGTGGGCCCCGGCGTCCGTGGGGGCGCTGGTCTCGCGGTGCAGGCGCAGGCTGCGGAGGAATTCGGCGGCCTGTTCCTGGAGGTAGGGCGCGAGCACCGCGCCTGCCGTGAGGTCCGCCTGCGTCGTCTGCTGGTCATGGCGTCGCACGCCGGCGCCTCCGGGCGTCAATGAGCATTTCCTGTACGTGCCGCAGCGGCTGGCCGTCCGCGTCCGTGGAGTGCCGGGTCCAGTTCCCGTCGGGACCCAGGTGCCAGGAGGAGGTGGTGTCGGCCATGCCCGTCTCCAGGAGACGGCTGAGCGCGGCGCGGTGGGCGGGATCGGTGACCCGGACCAGTGCTTCGATCCGGCGGTCGAGGTTGCGGTGCATCATGTCGGCGCTGCCGAGCCACACTTCGGGTTCGCCGCCGTTGCCGAAGGCGAAGACCCGGGAGTGTTCGAGGAAGCGGCCCAGTATCGAGCGGACCCGGATGTTCTCGGAGAGGCCGGCGACACCGGGGCGGATCGCGCAGATGCCGCGTACCCAGATGTCCACCGGCACACCTGCTGTCGCGGCCCGGTAGCAGGCGTCGATGACCGCCTCGTCGACCATCGAGTTGACCTTGATGCGGACGTAGGCGGTCCGCCCGGCCCGCTGGTGCGTGATCTCCTTGTTGATCCGGGCGATCAGCCCGTCCCGCAGGGATTTCGGGGCGACCAGGAGACGGCGGTAGGTCTCGCGGCGGGAGTATCCGGAGAGCCGGTTGAAGAGGTCGGAGAGGTCCGCGCCGACCTGCGGGTCCGCGGTCAGCAGGCCGAGGTCCTCGTACAGCCGGGCCGTCTTCGGGTGGTAGTTGCCGGTCCCGACGTGGGAGTAGCGGCGCAGGGTGTCGCCCTCCTGCCGGACCACGAGCGACAGCTTGCAGTGGGTCTTCAGCCCGACGAGTCCGTAGACGACGTGGCAGCCCGACTCCTCCAGCTTCCGCGCCCACTTGATGTTGGCCTGCTCGTCGAAGCGGGCCTTGATCTCCACGAGCACCAGAACCTGCTTGCCGGACTCGGCGGCATCGATGAGGGCGTCCACTATCGGCGAGTCGCCCGAGGTCCGGTACAGGGTCTGTTTGATGGCGAGGACGTCGGGGTCACCGGCGGCCTGCTCCAGGAAGGCCTGTACGGAGGTGGAGAACGAGTCGTACGGGTGGTGCAGGAGCACGTCGCGTTCGCGCAGCGCGGCGAAGATGTCGGGCGCGGAGGCGGATTCGACCTCGGCGAGATCGCGGTGGGTGCCGGCGATGAACCTGGGGAACTTCAGCTCGGGCCGGTCCAGCGAGGCGATGCCGAAGAGCCCGGTCAGATCGAGCGGTCCGGGCAGCGGGTAGACCTCGGCGTCGGACACCTTCAGCTCGCGCACCAGCAGGTCCAGCACGTACGGGTCGATGGACTCCTCGACCTCCAGGCGGACCGGCGGGCCGAAGCGGCGCCGCATCAGTTCCTTCTCCAGGGCCTTGAGGAGGTTCTCGGCGTCGTCCTCCTCGACCTCCAGGTCCTCGTTCCTGGTGACCCGGAACATGTGGTGGGCGAGGACCTCCATGCCCGGGAAGAGCTCTTCGAGGTGGGCGGCGATGACGTCCTCTATGGGCACGTACCGCTGCGGCGACGCCTCCAGGAAGCGGGTCAGCAGCGGCGGCACCTTGACCCGGGCGAAGTGGCGGTGGCCGCTGACCGGGTTGCGTACGACGACGGCGAGGTTGAGCGAGAGCCCCGAGATGTACGGGAAGGGGTGCGCCGGGTCGACGGCGAGGGGGGTCAGCACGGGGAAGACGCGCTGCCGGAAGAAGGTGAACAGCCGGGCCTGTTCCTTCTCGGTCAGCTCGGGCCAGCGGATCAGCTGGATGCCCTCGTCCGAGAGTGCGGGAGCCACGTCCTGCTGGTAGCAGGCGGCGTGCCGGGCCATGAGTTCGCGCGAGCGGGTCCAGATCAGGTCCAGGACCTCGCGGGGCTGGAGTCCGGAGGCGGAACGGGTGGCGACCCCGGTGGCGATACGGCGCTTGAGACCGGCCACCCGGACCATGAAGAACTCGTCCAGGTTCGAGGCGAAGATGGCGAGGAAATTAGCCCGTTCGAGTAGGGGGGTCGCCGGGTCCTCGGCCATTTCCAGCACCCGTTCGTTGAACGCGAGCCAACTGCGCTCGCGGTCCAGGAAGCGGCCCTGGGGCAGCTCGTCGCCGTCGACATCGGGCTCGTAGGCGTCGACGTCGGCGTCGATATCGGGGTCCAGGTCGGCCGCGGTCGACAGCGCGGCGCCGTTGGACGCGGCATTGGCTACGGCGTGCGGCCGGTGTGCGGCGAGTGAGCCGACCGACGGCTGCACGGTGGACTGGACCGGTACCTCGGAGCTGGGCTGCTGGCTCATGGACCTATTGTTCCGCGCGGAGGGCTCCAAAGGCGCGCCGGAGGGCGCGGAGATCGCGGGGAACGCACGGTTGACGTCGTCCGTGCGGTCTCCGCCGGGGTTTCTCCCGTTGCGGGGGGTCGGCACAGCTGGCTGCATTCCGAGAGCGTCGCAAGCGCTTCTGAATGGCTGGTAACGGCGACATGACGTGCAGGAAGCGGTGTGCCGTGCGCGGATTGGTCATACGAACCGATTCCGGGCCCGGGGAGGGCCCGGAACCGGTTCGGACG
The DNA here is from genome assembly GCF_053593015.1 of Streptomyces sp. NPDC002403. NCBI lineage: Bacteria > Bacillati > Actinomycetota > Actinomycetes > Kitasatosporales > Streptomycetaceae > Streptomyces > Streptomyces sp. NPDC002403. Next base: position 54,598 of record NZ_JBSFBQ010000014.1, read on the forward strand.
TCAGCCGTGGCGGCGGCGCAGCACCCGGAAGGCGAGGGCTGCGGCGAGGGCGGCCAGGACGAGCAGGATGCCGGTCTCGACGAGCTGGAGGGGCCAGAAGTGCGAGGCGGGGTGGTAGTCGGCGAATTCGGTGGCGCCTCCGAGCCTGCGCATGCAGGTGAAGAGCGCGACCGACACGTCGGGGCCCTCGCAGGCCTTCCAGTACACGGCCTTCCCGGAGGCGGTGATCATCCCCGAGTCGACCCACCAGGCATCGCCCCCGGGCCGGCTGTGCCCGAGGAACCGGGCCGTCGGCCAGAGATCCTCGCGCACCCGGTTCAGGACCATTACCAGCGGGACGTACGCGAGCACGGTCACGACCATCGCCGCGACGGTGCGCCGCAGCAGCAGCCCCGCGAGCGCGCCGAGGGCCAGCATGCACAGGGCGTAGCCGAGCGGGACGGTGCCGATCGCGCCGTACACCTCGCGGGAGTACCGGTCCGGGGCCTGGTGGATCCTGTTCTCCCGGGTCTGGCCCCAGGTGCAGACCGCCGACAGCAGGGAGACCGAGACCAGCGTCACGACGGCGGGCACGGCGAGCTTGGCGGTGAGCCAGCGGGCGGGTGTCACGGACTGCGTCCACGCCAGTTTGTACGTGCCGCTCTCCAGCTCGCGGGCGATCACCGGGCCCGCCACGAAGATCCCGACGAAGGCGGGGAGGACCATCATCAGCAGGCCCGACCAGTTGAGGACGTCCTGCATCCACAGCTGACGGTTCAGGTACGTGCCGACCGTGTCACCGCAGTCGGGCGTCGTGTGCACCACCGAGCAGCCGGTCGAGGCGAAGGCGTCCACGACGTGCTCGGTCCACAGCCAGGTGCCGGCAAGGGCGGCGAGGGCCAGGACGGGAAGCACTCCCATGACCCACAGGGCCCATCGGTGCTGGGCGACGACGACCCGTTCCGGGCCGCGCAGGGCGATTGCGCTCATGCCGCCGCCACCTCCTTGCCGTCCTCGGCGGCCGTCGCGCTCGGCGTCAGCAGCGCCGGGGCCTCCGGCGACCGCAGATGTGCCAGCAGCAGTTCTTCCAGCGAGGGCTCGGCGGCCTCCCACACGGCGGTGTCCACGGGTCCCTGCCTCCGTACGAGTGCGGTCCGAAGCCGTCCCGCGGTGCGGGACTCGACGACGGTGTGCGGTGCGGTGTCCCGCACCGGGCCCGTGAGCAGGGTGTGCGCGGCGAGGATGTCCTCCGTCTCGCCGCCGAGGCGGACCCGGCCGCCGTCGACGAGCAGGAGGTAGTCGCAGGCGCCCTCCAGCTCGGTGAGGATGTGCGAGGACATCACGATGGTGGTGGCGTGCTCGGCGGCCTCCGCCATCAGGGCGCCCATCAGCTGGTGGCGGGCGAGCGGGTCGAGGTCGGCCATCGGCTCGTCCAGCAGAAGCAGTTCGGGCCGCTTGCCCAGGGCGAGGGCCAGGGCGAGCCGGGTGCGCTGCCCGCCGGAGAGATGACGGACCCCGGCGTCGCGCGGGAGCTCCCCGGCGATGCGTTCGGCGGTGTCCTGGTCCCAGGTGGCGGGATTCAGCTCGGCGCCCGCCCAGAGCGTCGCGGCCACCGTCAACTGCGGGTACAGCGGCTTGTCCTGGGCCACGAAGGCCATCTTGGCCCGCACCTCCCCGGGCGCCCTGCCCAGTACCCGTACCGCCCCCTCCGACGGCCGCAGGAAGCCCGCCGCGAGAGCGAGCAGCGTGGACTTGCCCGCGCCGTTGGGCCCGACGAGGGCGCACACCCGCCCGGCGGGCAATCGGAAGGAGCAGTCGCGCAGCGCCCAACCCCTGCCCCGGTACTTCATGCCGAGGCCGGTGGCCTCGATCGCAGCGCCTGTCATCCGGCCTGATCCCCCTCGAAAGTCCTGTCCAGTACGGCGGTGAAGAGCGCGCTCACGTCGTCCTTCTCCAGCCCGGCCGCGCGGGCCCGGCGGGCCCAGTCGGCGAGTTCGGCGCGCAGCGGTGCGTCGTCGGCGGCCGCCGCGCCGCCGAGGGTCCGGGTGACGAAGGTGCCGAGCCCGCGCCGGGCCTCGACGAGACCCTCGCGCTCCAGCTCCCGGTAGGCCTTGAGCACGGTGTTCGGGTTGATGGCGGTGGCTTCGACGACCTCGCGCGCGGTGGGCAGCCGGTCGCCGGGCTCCAGCAGGCCGAGGCGGAGCGCCTGCTTGGTCTGCTGGACGATCTGGAGGTACGTGGCGACGCCGCTGCGCCGGTCGATGCGGTACTCGACCGCTGCGGACTCTGCCATGTTCACCCCTTTCACTAATTGAGTAGTGAAAGGGTGGCGCAAAGCGGGGGCGGCGTCAAGCGACGCCGCCCCCGGGGGAGTTGTGCCTGCTCCGGCCCCTGCTTCAGGACTCCGTGCGGTACATCAGGTCCACCTCGTGCGTCGCGAAGCCCATCCGCTCGTAGACGGCCAGGGCCGCCTTGTTGTCCGCGTCCACGTAGAGCATCGCGGTCGGCAGCGCCTCGGCGGCGAGGTGGCGCAGCCCGATCGCGGTGAGCGCCTTGCCGAGCCCGCCGCCCTGCGCGTCGGGCCGGATGCCGACGACGTACACCTCGCCGAGCTGCTCCTCCGCGTGCACCTTCGTCCAGTGGAAGCCGATCAGCTCGCCGTCGCGCTCGGCCAGGAAGAACCCCTTCGGGTCGAACCACGGCTCCGCCTTGCGGTCGTCCAGGTCGCGCTGGGTCAGCGAACCCTGCTCCGGGTGGTGCGCGAAGGCGGCACTGTTCACCGCGAGCCAGGCGGCGTCGTCCTCACCGGGCACGAAGGTGCGGACGGTGACGCCCGGCGGCAGTACCGGCTCACCGATGTCCAGCGGGGTCAACGGGCGGCGCAGCTGGCGCAGTTCACGGAAGAGCGAGAGGCCGAGGACCTGCGCGAGATGCCGGGCCGCGGACTTCCCGCCGTGCGCCCACACCCGCAGCCGCTTCCCGGTCGCGGCGAGCAGCGCCGCGCCCAGCGCCCGCCCGTGTCCCTGTCCGCGGTACGCGGGATGCACGACCAGCTCGGCGGCCGGGGCCTCGACGGGGTCGGTGTCCTCCAGCTGCGCGTACCCGACCAGGACGGGCCCGCTGGTGAGCAGCAGATGCCGCACCCCCTCGCGCCGCCCGCCCCGCAGCTGCAGCCGCCCCTGCTCGGACACGGCCTGCCGGCCGTCGGACCGGGCCGCCTCGGCGAGCAGATCGGATACGGCTTCCGCCTGCTCGGGGGAGAGCACATCGAGCGTCCGGATCTCACGTCCGGGTGCGGGGAGGGGTACGTCAGTCGTCATGCCTACGAGCCTACGGGGGCGGGGCAGCTGTGGGCCGGTGCGCGGGCGCTTCGGTACTCAGGCTTTGGCCTGTGGCGTGGTCAGTGCGCCGTCGGCGATGCGGGAGAGATCTTCGGCGCCGGGCAGCAGCTCGCGCACGCGGTCGGGCGGACGGCGTAGGTGCTGACGGCCGGCGGCTGGTTGCGGCCGCGCAACGCGTACTCGACCATCGGCCGGTCGCGGCTCCCGGCGAGGGGAATGCCGACGGTGGGCCCGTCGAACTCCTTGTCCCGCACCGGATCGTCGACCACCGGCACATGGGACCCGAGCTGCCCGAAGTGCTCGGGGTGCGCTTTTCGGTGTGCGACGGCCTTGGATCGCGGTTCGTCGTCCACGGCGTACAGGCTTGCGCCGTACATGCGTGCCAGGACGTTTCTGCCCGCATATGTGAGTCATACGAGTGACATGTGACTGTTTGGGGCCATACCCACCGCATGGCAACCAGTTCGTAACCCGGGAAACCTGTCGCGCTACGCGCGTTGACCCTAGGCTGCGCACGAAGTCTCCAGACTCGTCATCACTTTCGAACCTCCCGCTGAACTCACAAGGGGACCGATGTCAGCGACACCGCAGAAGAACCGCGCGTCCCGGCGGGTGCTCGCCGCCGCGGCCGGGCTCGCCACCGTCGGCGCGCTCGTCGCCGCGATGCCGGCCGGCGCCCAGGACCGCCACGGCCATGGAAACGGTCACGGTCACGGGCACCACGAGCCGGACCGTACGGTCGACGTACAGCTGCTGTCCTTCAACGACCTGCACGGGAACCTGGAGCCGCCGGCCGGCTCGGCGGGCACGGTCAACGAGACGCAGGCCGACGGCACGACCAAGGCGATTCCGGCCGGTGGCGTCGAGTACCTCGCCTCCTCGCTGCGCACCGCGCGCAAGGGGCACCCGTACTCGATCACCGCGGCCGGCGGCGACATGGTGGGCGCGAGCCCGCTGCTGTCCGGTCTCTTCCACGACGAGCCGACCATCGAGGCGCTCAACAAGATCGACCTCGATGTGACGAGCGTCGGCAACCACGAGTTCGACGAGGGCGCCACCGAGCTGGCCCGTCTCCAGAACGGCGGCTGCCACCCGGTCGAGGGGTGCTACGAGCAGGGCAAGAAGTTCAAGGGCGCGGACTTCCCCTACCTCGCCGCCAACGTGACGAACGAGAAGTCCGGCAAGCCGATCCTCAAGCCGTACACGGTCTGGAAGAAGAACGGCGTCAAGATCGGCTTCATCGGGGTGACCCTGGAGGGCACGCCGAACATCGTGACGGCCAACGGCGTCAAGGGCCTGAAGTTCCACGACGAGATCGAGACGATCAACAAGTACGCCAAGGAGCTGGACCGCCAGGGCGTCAAGTCCATCGTCGCGCTGATCCACGAGGGCGGGGCCCCGGCCTCCACCTCGTACAACTACGACTGCGACTCCTCCGGCGCCGGTGACGGCATCTCCGGGCCGATCACCGACATCGCCAAGGGCATCACGCCCAAGGTCGACGCCCTGGTCACGGGCCACACCCACCAGGCGTACGTGTGCACGATCCCGGACCCGGCGGGCAACCCGCGCATGGTCACCTCGGCGTCCTCCTTCGGCAAGCTCTACACCGACACGACGCTCACCTACGACCGGCGCACCAAGGACATCGTCCGCACGTCGGTGAAGTCGGCCGGTGCCAAGAACCCGAAGTCGGCCAACCACATCGTCAGCCGGGACCAGCCCAAGGCCAACGACATGACGGCCCTGATCGCCCGCTGGAACACCCTCGCGGCGCCCATCTCGAACCGGCCGCAGGGCTACATCACCGCCGACATCAACGGCCGCGGCTCCACGGCCCCCGAGAAGCCGCTCGGTGACCTGATCGCCGACGCCCAGCTGGAGGGCCTGGCCCCGGCGGACAAGGGCGGGGCGGTCGTCGCCTTCATGAACCCGGGCGGTATCCGCGCGGACCTGGTCCACAAGGCGTCCGGCGCCGAGGGCGACGGGGTGGTGACGTACGGGGAGTCCTTCACCGTGCAGCCCTTCACCAACATGATGAACGTCGTCGACCTGACCGGCGCCCAGCTGGTCCAGGCGCTCCAGCAGCAGGTCAGCGGCTCCAACGAGGCCAGCCCGAAGATCCTCCAGATCTCCGAGGGCCTCACCTACACCCTGGACATGACGAAGACGGGCGCGGCCCGCGTGGTCACCGACACCATCAAGCTCAACGGTGAGGCGATCGACCCGGCGAAGTCCTACCGCGTCGCGATGAACGAGTTCCTGGCGGGCGGCGGCGACGGCTTCGCGGCTCTCGGCCAGGGCACGAACAAGCTGGTCGGCCCCTCCGACCTGGACGTGTTCAACGCCTACCTCGCGGCCCACTCCACGGCCCAGGCACCGCTGGCCCCGCCGGCGGCGGACCGGATCACGGTCATCCAGTAGTAACTCCCGTACGCGGGTGAGCGGGGCGGTGGGCCGGCGGGCCCACCGCCCTTACGCGTTCTGCCGCTCCGCCCGCGCGGTGGCGACCCGCCACGACGAGCGCACGCTCTCGCACACCAAGGTCTCCTGCCTGTACACACCCGGCTCGGCGCCGGTCACCTTCGAGGCCGGCGGTGTGCGGTTCGGGTGTGCGCTCTCGGCGCGGCAGGACGCGCGCAGCGAGAACCGGACGGGGTATCCAGGACCTGTGCGGACAGGAGGGGGAACCGGAGGCCGGAGGCGTGGCCACCGTGAACCCTTCACGAGGGCTGCGGGGACCGGTCGTACCTCTGCATGAGGCGGGGGAGCCGTGCGGCGTCGGCGACGGTGCGCGCGCGGACCTCCTCCAGCTCGCGGGCGTGGTCGCCGATGGCCGCGTTCTCGTACTCCGCCTCGACGGCGAAGTTCACGCCCAGCAGGTTGACCCGCCGCTTGCAGGAGATGTCGGCCGTGGCGACGGCGATCTCCGCGCGGCCGGGCCGGGCGCTGCGCAGGTCCCAGCGGGGGTCTTCGAGAGCCGCGCCGGGATCGCGGTAGGCGAAGCCCTTGCCCCGCATGCAGGAGGACCACGTCCGGTTCACCGCTCCGACCCGCGGGTCGGAGCGGGAGCGCTCGAACGCCTCGTGGCGCAGCCGGGCGACGAGGTCGTTGCCGCGTTGCGCCGCCTCCGCGCCGTCGGCGTGCACGGCGCGTTCGGCCTGACCCGCGCATCCGTCGCGGGGAACCGTCTTGCCGCGTAAGGACGTTGACGACGCCCGACCGTCCGCCGTGCGTCCCGACAACACCTCGCGCTCCGGCAGGGAGAGAGCGGTCGCGACCTGTGGAGCACGAGCCCCGTCGGGCTCCTCGGCGAGGTGATACCCGCGTTCGGCGGCAATGGTCCGCTCGCTGATCCCGTACCGGCGCGACTCGTACTCGCGCCACGTCGCGACCGTGGTTCCGATGTAGTCGCTGGACAGATGGGGCAGGTACCGGAATCCGAAGCCGCGCATGCAGTGCTGTTGCACGCGGTAGACGAGGTACTCGCCGGTGGCCTGGTCCTCGGGGGTGGGGAGGTAGGCGTTCAGCGGCAGCCGGAGGCCGGCGGTGGTGGCCGGGGTCGGCGTCGCCACCGGCCCGGGGGCGGCGGGCGGCCGCGCCGGTTCTCCGTCGCACCCGGAGACGAGGAGCGTGGCGGTCAGCGCACCGGCCGACAGGGCGGCGAGCCAGGCCGTTCGACGCCGGAAGGCGGCCCGTTCCGTGTTCACGGGTGGTTCTGCCATGTCTGGACTCTCCGCTCTCTCGGGTTCCGGTGAGGCTGGAAGCCCTGCCCGCACCGGAGGCGCGGGCAGGGCGGTCGTGCGGGTCCGGCTCAGGTGCAGCTCTCCACCCGGATCGAGGCGTCCTCGTTGCGCAGCCTGCCGTTCAGGTTTCCCGCGTACCCGGCGTGGAGCCAGTTCGAGTCACCCGTGAAGCGGGGGGAGTAGAAGACACGGACGTGACAGTTGATGGTGTTGTTGCCCATGGAGGCGGCGTTGTTGCGCACCACCTGCCCGGCGCCCGCCGAGCCCGTCCCGTGGTCGGCGAACTTGTTGTCCGACAGATCCGAGTCCGACGTCCCGGTCGGCGTCCAGCTCGCGTTGGTGAGATTGGGGCTGTAGTAGAGGCACATGTAGGTGCCGCAGGGCTGCCAGAACGACGACCAGGTGTCGATGTTCGTCGCTGTCGCACCGGCCGTCGGCGCGAGTCCGAGGGTGGCGGCGGCGGTGGCGGCCACGGCGATGCCCACCATGGACGTCCGCTTCAGGGATATGGCTCGTAACACGTTCATCTGTGACTCCTGTGATCCGTGAGTTCGGGTGTACTGCCGGACACTCAGCTCCCGTAGCCATGGCTCGGCTGCGGGAAATCCCCCCGTCGGTCCGGGTGCGGCCCTGGGCGATCGGATCGCACAGGGCCGGATAGTGGCTTTCGCCCGGGGGCGGCCGGGGCCACCCTCGAAGGCGTTGCGTGTCCATGGTCGGGACGGGGCCGGGGGGCCGCGATGGTTTCGGTTCTGGCCGAACAGTGGCGCGCGGGAACCCGGGATCGGAACGAGGGGGACGGATGCTGAGTGTGAGTTTCACGCCCGAGGATCTGCTGGGGGTGACATTCGCGACCGATCCGGCACCTTTGATGGATCTGGTGCTGGTCACCGGGATGGTTCAGCGGGACGTCTCCCCGCTGTTCAGGCGGTGGCAGCACGCGGCACGGGCCGGTTTTCCGCAGGAGGCGCGCCGGCTGCTGGAGCTGGTGCCGCCGACGGCGACGGGCCCGATGTTCCTCGACCCGCTGAGCCGTGGGCTGGAGGAAGGCCTCGACGCGGTTCTTTCGGCGCCCACCGGCACTGTCCGCGCGGAACTGGGCCGGGTCTGCCGGACGAGCCGTCCGGTCACCCCGTGGATCCGTGGGCTGGCGGACCGGGACAAGGAGGCATGGCAGGACCTGGAGCAGGCCGTGCGGTCGGCGCACGCGAGCCTGGTGGCCCCGTCCTGGAGCCGGCTCCGGTCGGGATTCGACACCGAACGCGCCTGGCGCACCCGGTTCCTCGCCGAGCACGGAATCCGTGCCACGCTGGCCGGGCTCGTCCCCGGCGCGCACTGGCGGGGAACGACCCTGGTCTTCGACTGCGCGAAGCACGGTGAGGTCGAGCTGACCGGACACGGCCTCGTACTGCTGCCGTCCCTCGTGTGGGACGGCCCGCCCGTGGTGGCCGCGCACGACGACGCCCCGAGCATCCTCATCTACCCGGCCCTGACCCCGCTGCCGCTGCTCGGCCCGCGCGCCGACGGCGATCCGCTGAGCGCCCTGCTGGGCCGTACCCGGGCGGCCGCCCTCGGCCTGCTCACCCAGCAGCGCACCACCACGGACATCGCCCGGGAGCTGGACATCAGCAAGTCGTCGGCCTCCGAACACACCAAGGCCCTGCGGGACGCGCGCCTGATCGTCACGGAGCGCGAGGGCAAGGCGGTCCGGCATTCCTGCACCCCGCTGGGGCTGGACCTGCTGACCGGGACCGCCGCGGCTCCGTGACGCATGCCGCACGCCCTGTTCCTGTGGTGACGTGCACCCGTCATACTCTGACGGCTGACCCCCAGGCCCCCCCACGGCAGACGGAGGCACTTCCCGCATGAGCCCGTACACCGCCACTCGCCGGAACTTCCTGACCGGCGCCCTCGCCGCCACCGCCACTGTCCTGATCGGCACGGGCCCCGCGGGTGCCACGACCCGCCAGGCGCTCACCACCCAGGACTGGATGGGTGCCGTCCCCGACGCCACCGCGCTGCAACGCCTCACGATCCCCGGTTCGCACGACTCCGGTGCCCGCTACGGCGGACCCTGGACCGAGTGCCAGAACACCACGATCGCCGAGCAGTTGAACAGCGGGATCCGCTTCCTCGACGTGCGGTGCCGGATCACCGGCGGCTCGTTCGCGATCCATCACGGGGCCTCGTACCAGAACCTGATGTTCGGCGATGTGCTGGGCGCCTGCTGGGACTTCCTGGCGGCCCACCCCACCGAGACCGTGCTGATGCGGGTCAAGCAGGAGTACTCGGAGGAGAGCGACGCGGCGTTCCGGGCGGTCTTCGACGACTACCTCGACAACAGGGGCTGGCGGCCGCTGTTCCGCATCGATGCGGCACTGCCCTCGCTGGGCGCGGCGCGGGGCAAGGTCGTGCTGCTGGCCGACAACGGCGGGCTGCCCGGCGTCCGGTACGCCGATTCGGCACTCTTCGACATCCAGGACGACTACATGGCGGAGCCGTTCGCCAAGTACCCCAAGATCGAGGCCCAGTTCCGCAAGGCCGCCCAGCAGCCCGGGAAGCTGTACATGAACTACGTCAGCACGGCCGCCCTGATGCCGCCGCGCTGGAACGCGGACCGGCTCAACCCGCAGGTGCAGTCGTTCCTAGACGGCTCGGAGGCGGCGGGCTGGACCGGGCTCGGCATCGTCCCGCTGGACTTCCCCGCCACCCGGGCCGGCCTGGTGGAGTCACTGATCCGGCACAATCCGGGGGCCTGAGCCTCCTCGGCCTCCTACCGGCGGGAGCCCCGCGACCTGCATGGGCTGTTGGACCGGTTGGACACGGGAAGCGCCCCGCAGCTCGCCGCCGAGTTCCGCCGCCGCCTCTGACTCGCGCCGCCCCCTACCGCACCGCGCTCACGCCCCCGGCGGTGGCGTCGGGGCGCCCGGCAGCCGGATCGAGGCGACCGTGCCCGGGCCGTCCGGCGCCGGGCGCAGGGTGATCTCGCCGCCCGACTGCTGGACCGTGCGGGCGACGATGGACAGGCCCAGGCCCGAGCCGGGGAGCTGGCGGGCGGACGGGGAGCGCCAGAAGCGTTCGAAGACGTGGGGGAGCTCGTCGGCGGGGATGCCGGGGCCCTGGTCCCGCACGGTCAGCTCGCCGTCGCGCAGGGCGACCTCGACCGTGCCGCGGGACGGGCTGAACTTGACCGCGTTGTCCAGGACGTTGACCACCGCTCGCTCCAGCGCGGCGGGCTCGGCCCGTACGTACCAGGGGGCCAGGTCCGCCCTGATGGTCAGCTCGGGGCCGCGCAGCCGGGCGCGTTCCAGGGCCGTGTCCGCGATGTCGTGCAGCGCGACGACCTGGAGCGGGCCAGGGGTGGGGGCGTCGGGGCGGGCCAGTTCCTGGAGGTCGCCGATGAGCGAGGCCAGCTCGGTCATCTGGGCCTTGACCGACTTCATCAGGGCCCTGCGGTCGTCGGGCGGGATGGCGCGGCCGGTGTCGTCGCTGCGGGCGAGGAGCTCGATGTTGGTGCGCAGGGAGGTCAGCGGGGTCCGCAGCTCGTGGCCGGCGTCGGCGATCAGCTGGGCCTGGCGGTCGCGGGAGCTGGCCAGGGACGCGGTCAGCGAGTTGAAGGAGCGGGACAGCCGGGCGATCTCGTCCTCGCCGTCGACCGGGATCCGGACGGTGAGGTCCTCGGTGCGGGCGACGTGCTCGACGGCCTCGGTGAGTTCGTCCACGGGGCGCAGCCCGGTGCGGGCGACCCAGAGCCCGGCCGCGCCGGCGCCGACGCCGCCGATGCCGGCGACGGCCAGGAGCACCCAGGCGAGGGTGGAGAGCGGGTCGTCGATCTCGCTCATCGGACGGGCGACGGAGACCGCGAAGGTACCCGGGACCAGGCCGGGCGCCGGGGTGTGGGTCTCGTACGCGTAGGTGTGCACGCGCATCTTCTTGCCGCTCTTCGTGCTGGCCGTGTGCAGGGTGTCGTCCCGCACGCCGGCGGCCACGGCGATGTCGGCGGCCGTCACGCCGATCGGTGAGGCCCCGGCGGAGGTGCAGGTGCTCCCGGACGCGGTGACGAGCTGCACGGTGTACCCCCCGATCGGCGGGGCGGTCGCCCGGTCGGGGCGGGTGCAGGCGATGAACAGCTTCTGCATGTAGTCGTCACTGACCGAGACATTGCGCAGTGAGGAATCCATCTGGCTCTCCAGCTGCGCCTTCGTCGCGAACCAGCAGCCCGCCGCGACCGCCGCGACCGCGACCGCCACCGCCGTCGCCACCAGCAGCGCGAGCCGGGAGCGCAGCGGCAGGGCGCGGAGCCGTCGCAGGGCGCCGGTCATCCGTCACCGCCGCCGGAGCGGAGCGCGTAGCCGACCCCCCGCACCGTGTGCACGAGGCGCGTCTCGCCGCCCGCCTCCGTCTTGCGCCGCAGGTACATCACGTACACGTCCAGGGAGTTGGAGCTCGGCTCGAAGTCGAAGCCCCACACGGCCTTGAGGATCTGCTCGCGGGTCAGCACCTGCCGCGGGTGGGCCAGGAACATCTCCAGCAGGGTGAACTCGGTACGGGTCAGCTCGACCCGGCGGGTGCCCCGGGTGACCTCGCGGGTGGCGAGGTTCATCCGCAGGTCCGCGAAGACCAGCTCGTCGTCGGCAGGGACCGCGCCGCCCGCCGAGGCCGCGTACGAGCTGCGGCGCAGCAGGGCCCGGATGCGGGCGAAGAGCTCGTCCAGCTCGAAGGGCTTGACCAGGTAGTCGTCCGCGCCCGCGTCGAGACCGGTGACCCGGTCGCCGACGGTGTCGCGGGCGGTGAGCATCAGGATGGGGGTGGTGGTGCCCCCGGAGCGGAGCCGGCGGGCGGCGGTCAGGCCGTCCATCCGGGGCATCTGGATGTCGAGGACGATGAGGTCGGGGGCGTACGACTCGGCCCGGGCGAGGGCGTCGAGACCGTCGACGGCCACCTCGGTGCCGTAGCCCTCGAACGCGAGACTGCGCTGCAGGGCCTCGCGCACGGCGGGCTCGTCGTCGACGATCAGGATGCGCTGCGGATCGTCTTCGGCGGGGCTCATCGCTCGTCGTCCTCTTCTCGTTCCCGTACGGCTGTGGCTTCCTGCTCTCAGCCTCGCACGGCCGCCGCGCGCCGTCGTCGTGCGGCCCGGCGGTCGCGGCCGGCGGCGGCACGGAGCTCGGGGGCCCGGCGCGGCCCGTGCGCGGCCTGTTCCGCCACGAGGGCGAGGGGGAGGGCCAGGTCGGCCGGGCCGGTGGGGGTGTGGGCGGGGTGGTGCATGGATGTCTCCTCAGGAGCCGTTGCCGGCCCGCAGGGTGTCGAGGTCGGCCTTGAGCGTGTTCACCGGGATGGCGAAGCCGAGACCCACGCTGCCCGCGCTCGAACCGTTCGACCCGTTGGTGGAACTCGCCGAGTACATCGCGGAGTTGATGCCGATGATCTCGCCGTTCATGTTGATGAGCGCGCCGCCGGAGTTACCGGGGTTGAGCGAGGCGTCGGTCTGGATGGCCTTGTACGTGGTGGTGGACTCACCGGTGTCGCCGTTGAACTGCCGGCCGCCGAACTCGAACGGCCACTGCTCGCCGCCGCCCTGTCCGCCCTGCCCCTGGCCGCTGCCGTCCTCCTTGGCGACGGTGACATCGCGGTCGAGGGCGGAGACGATGCCGCTGGTGACGGTGCCGGTGAGGCCCTCGGGAGAGCCGATCGCCACGACCTGGTCGCCGACCGCGACCGCCGAGGAGTCGCCCAGCGTGGCCGTCTTCAGCCCGCTCGCACCCTGGAGCTTGATGAGCGCGAGGTCCTTGTCGGGGTCGGTGCCGACGACATCGGCGGTGTACGTCCTGCCGTTGCTGAGCGTCACCTTGATCGACGAGGCGCCGGAGATGACGTGGTTGTTGGTGACGACCTCGCCGTCGGAGGTGATGACCACGCCGGAGCCGGTGGACTCGCCCGCCGTCGAGGTCGCGTTGATCTCGACGATCATCGGCGAGACGGCCTTGGCGACACCGGCGACGGTGCCCTTGCTGCTCTGCGAGACGGTGGTGCCGGGGATGACGCTGCTCGCGCTGTTCGAGCTGTCGCCGGTGAGCTGTTCGACGACGGTGGCGGTGGCGCCGCCGACGATCGCCGCCGCAATCGCCACGGCCGCCAGCAGGGCGACCGGCCGCCTGGCCCGGTGCCGGGGCGCGGCCGGCTCCTGGGGCGCGGGCGGCGGGAAGCCGGGTCCGTCGCCGCCGTTGCCGCCGTGCCCGTCGGAGCCGTTCCCGCCGGGCCACACGGTGGTTCCGGGGCCCGTCGCGATCGGCTGTGCGGGCCGGTACGACGGCGGCGGCGGGTAGGCCGCGTCGCCGTTGCCGTACGAGGGGTACGTCGGGTACTCGCCGCTCGGGCGCTGGCTCTCTGTCATGCATATGAGCGTGTCCGGCGAAGATGAGAGAAGCCTGAGCACGCGCTGAGAAGCCCGGCAGAAGCTCGTATGCCCGATATAAGGACCCGGCCCGTCACAGGGACCGGCCCCGCCCGCTACCCGGCCGTCGGCTCCCCGCAGCCGCAGGAGCGCCGTACCACCAGCGCCGACGGGAACTGCTTCAGCCGCTCCCGCCGCGACCCCGACACCCGCAACGAGTCGTCGAGCACCAGGTCCACCGCGGCCCGCGCCATCGCCGGGCGGTCCGAGGAGACCGTCGTCAGCGGCGGATCGGTCAGACCGGCCTCCTTCACGTCGTCGAAGCCCGCCACCGCGAGTTCCCCGGGCACATCGATGCGCAGCTCGCGCGCGGCCCGCAGCACCCCGATGGCCTGGTCGTCCGTCGAGCAGAAGATCGCCGGCGGCCGGTCCGGCCCGGCGAGCAGCTTCAGCGCCACCTGATAGGCGTCGTAACGGTTGTACGGGGCCTGGAAGAGCCGGCCCTCCGTCGAGCGCCCCGACTCGTGCATCGCCCGGCGCCAGCCCTCGACGTGGTCGGCGACCGGGTCACCGACCGCCGGGGTGGACTCCACGCCGCCGAGGCACGCCACGTACTCGTTGCCGTGCTCCAGCAGGTGCCGGGTGGCGAGCTGGGCGCCGCCGACGTCATCGGTGACGACCGCGACGTCGTCGATCGCCTCCGGCCGCTCGTGCAGCAGCACGACCCGCGCGTCCCACGCCTCTATCTCGGCCGCCGCCCGCTCGCTGGGGCCCTGGCTGACCAGGATCAGGCCGGAGACCCGCATGCCGAGAAAGGCCCGCAGATAGTGGACCTCGCGTTCGTCGCGGTAGTCGGAATTGCCGACGAGCACCATTTTCCCGCGCTCGGCGGCGGCCTGTTCGACCGCGTGCGCCATTTCCGCGAAGAACGGCTGCCGGGCGTCCGGCACGATCATCCCTATGAGATCGGTCCGCCGTGAGGCCATCGCCTGGGCAACCCGGTCCGGCCGGTAGCCCAGCTCCTTGATCGCGGCGAGTACCCGCTCGCGCGTGGCCGGGGCGACCGGCCTCGGTCCGTTGTTGATGACGTAGCTGACGACCGCGGTCGACGTCCCCGCCAGTCTCGCCACATCGTCCCGCGTCACCTTGGCCACGCGCGGCAGTCTACGCGGATATACCTACCTTCCGGCAGGCCGGACCGGGGCTTCTTCCCTCGGTGCGGCCGCCCGTGACTGCTCCGAACGGGTTACGGGTTCGGCGGCCGCTCCCGCCGCGGCCCGGTCCTTGGCCTCCTCGGCCGCACGCTCCACCTTCTCGGGCACCACGAAGCGGTAGCCGACGTTGCGGACCGTGCCGATCAGGGACTCGTGCTCGGGGCCGAGCTTGGCGCGCAGCCGCCGCACATGGACGTCGACGGTGCGCGTACCGCCGAAGTAGTCGTAGCCCCAGACCTCCTGGAGCAGCTGGGCACGGGTGAAGACCCGGCCCGGGTGCTGCGCGAGGTACTTGAGCAGTTCGAACTCCTTGAAGGTCAGGTCCAGGACCCGGCCCTTCAGCTTCGCGCTGTACGTGGCCTCGTCGACCGAGAGGTCGCCGTTGCGGATCTCCATCGGGGAGTCGTCGGCGCTGATCTGCTGCCGGCCGGTGGCCAGCCGCAGCCGGGCCTCGACCTCGGCCGGTCCCGCCGTGTCCAGCAGCACGTCGTCGATGCCCCAGTCGGCGGTGACGGCCGCGAGACCGCCCTCCGTCACGACGAGGAGCAGCGGACAGCCCGGTCCGGTGGACCGCAGCAGCTGGCAGAGCGACCGCACCTGGGGGAGATCGCGGCGGCCGTCGATGAGAATGACGTCGGCACCGGGGGTGTCGACGAGGGCGGGGCCTTCGGCCGGTGCCACCCGCACGCTGTGAAGCAGGAGACCGAGGGCGGGCAGCACCTCCGTCGACGGTTGAAGGGCATTCGTCAGGAGCAGCAGTGAACTCATCGCCGCCCACCTGCCTGGGTCGTCGGTCGATGATCGTGCACGGTTCGCTCGCCCATTACGTCGGTCCTCCTCGTTCCCTGCGAGAGGGGCACTCCCGGGCCGGGCCCGGGGGAGTATGCGGCACTTCTTCGTACGTTTTCGTGCTGGTCCCACGGATGCGGTCCCGCGCCCCGGGACCGCTGAGCTTGTGGAAACGTCGCCGTAACAACGCCTGGAAAGCACAAAAGGACCCGGGGGCTGCTCTGCCCGGATCCTCTTCCCAGCACAATAGCCCACATGAGTTCTGTGTCCGAGGGGCGAATTCGGAGTTCCGCTGTTCCCTCGATCACGCCCGGTCCCCTGCGCACCGCATTGCGTACCGATGACGGGGTGCGTATCGAGGCGGTGTACGAACCGTGTACGGCGGGTGCCGGGGCCGGTGCGGGGTCATCCTCCGACGGTACTGCGATCGTGCTCGCGCACGGTTTCACGGGGTCGGTGGACCGGCCCGCGGTGCGGCGTGCCGCCGGGGTGTTCGCCGGGCGTGCGGCCGTGGTCACGTTCTCGTTCCGGGGGCACGGCGGGTCCGGCGGGCGGTCCACGGTGGGGGACCGCGAGGTGCTGGATCTGGCCGCGGCGGTGGCGTGGGCGCGGGAGCTCGGACACCGCCGGGTCGTGACCGTCGGCTTCTCGATGGGCGGGTCCGTGGTGCTGCGGCACGGGGCGCTGTACGCGGGACGGCCGGCGGACGGTGCGGAAGCCGGTGGCACCGCGGAGCGCGAGGGGCGCACCGGGGCGCGTCCGGAGGCGCACGCGGACGCGGTGGTGGCCGTGAGCGCCCCCGCCCGCTGGTACTACCGGGGCACCGCCCCGATGCGCCGCCTGCACTGGGTGGTCACCCGGCCGATGGGCCGCGTGGTCGGCCGCTACGGCCTGCGCACCCGGATCGACCGCAACGAGTGGGATCCGGTGCCGCTCCCGCCGGTCGAGGCCGTCGGGCTGATCGCCCCGGCCCCGCTGCTGATCGTGCACGGCGACCGGGACCCGTACTTCCCGCTGGACCACCCGCGCTCGCTGGCCGACGCGGCCGGCAACGGAGCCGAGCTGTGGCTGGAGCGCGGCATGGGGCATGCCGAGAACGCCGCGGACGAGACCTTGCTCACCCGCATCGCCGACTGGGCGGTGACGCCGTGACCCATGATGGACAGCTGACGAGAGACGAGAGGAGTGGCGCCATGCCTGCGGTAACGATCCGCTACTGGGCCGCCGCCAAGGCCGCGGCCGGGACCGCGGAGGAGCCGTACACGGCTGCGACCCTCGCCGAGGCGCTCGACGCGGTGCGTGAACGGCACCCCGGAGAGCTCACCCGAGTGCTGCAAAGGTGCTCGTTCCTCATCGACGGTGACCCCGTGGGGACCCGCGGCCATGAGACCGTACGCCTTGCCGAGGGCGGCACGGTCGAGGTGCTCCCGCCGTTCGCAGGAGGGTGAACCGCAGAACATGAGCAGCAGCAACGATCAGCAGCATCCGTACGGACAGGACCCGCGCTACGGGTACGGCCCCGGCCACGACCCGTCGAACGGCGGGCAGCCGCAGCCGCAGCCGTACGGCGATCAGTCGTACGGCGCGCAGGCCTACGGCGCGCAGGCCTACGGCGCGCAGCCGTACGGCGACCAGTCCTACGGCGACCAGTCCTACGGCGACCAGTCCTACGGCGACCAGTCCTACGGCGGCGGGGCCCAGGGCGCGCAGCCGTACGGGCAGCAGCCCCCGTACCCCTCGTACGGAGCCGCGCAGCAGGCACCGCAGGCGGACCCCGGCCAGGGCTGGCCGGCCGGGTACGCCCAGGAGCCCGCCGCGCCCGTGGCCCACGACCCCGCGGTCGCGCAGACCTGGGAGGGCCAGACCTGGGACACCCAGTACCAGCCGGTCCTCCAGTCCTCCCAGCCCGCGCAGCCCTCCCGGCCCGCCGGGCCCGGTCCGGCCGCCGACGAGACGGCCTACCTGCCGCCCCCTCTGCCGCCGCAGGGAGCCTCGGGCTCGTACCCGCTGCCGCCCGAGGCACCGGCGGCGCCCCCCGCCGCCGAGCCGGTCGCCGCTGCCGCACCCGCACCCGCACCCGCATCCGCACACGGCACGGACGGCTACAGCGCCCCCACCACCCTGGGCAACAGCCGGATCACCGACGCCCAGCGCGCCCGCGCCGAGGGCCGCTCGCCGATCATCCCGCCCGGCATGCAGCCCGCCGCGATCACCGCCGGACTCGGGCTGCTGCTCGCCCTGGGCGCCGCGATCGGGCAGTACGCCCTGGTCGTGCCCCTCGTGCTGCTCCAGGCCGTGACCGCGGCCGGCTGGTTCCGGCTCAACGGCATGTGGCCGGCCCGGCAGGGCATCGCGCTCGCCTTCGCGGGCGGCCTCGTCGCCGACGTCGCGCTGCTCGCCGCGGGCCGGGAGAACGGACCGGCCGCCATCCTCGGCACCCTCGGCGTCTGGGTGCTGCTCACCGTGGTCCTCCAGCTGCGCAGCCACGCGGGCGCCGACGAGCGGATGGAGGGGCTGATGGCCACCGTCGCGTCGGCCGCCCTCTCGGTCCTGGCCGCCGGACACCTCGCGGCGGTCCCGGACGCGGTGACGGTGGGCGCGGTGGCCGTCGCGGTCGCGGTGCTCGTCCGCGCGCTGCCGCTGCCCGGACCGGCCTCGGTCGTGGCGGCGCTGCTCGCCTCGGCGGGCGGTGGCGCCGTGGCCGGCGCGCTCACCGACCTGGGCACGAAGGGCGCGCTGCTCGGCCTCGCGGCGGGTGTCTGCGCGCTGATCGGGCTGCGGGTGGCGAGCTACGACTACCCGTCCCGCTTCGTCCACATGACCGCCGGTGTGGCACTGCCGCTCACCGCCGCGGCGCCCGCCGTGTACCTGCTCGGCCGCGCACTCTCGTAACGGGGGCCGCACCACCCAGGGAACCGAAGAGGGGTGCCTGCTCGTCGATCCCCCGGGGCGCCGCGCACATTCATCCGGACGTGCGGGGCGCCGGGGGTCCGGCCGGAATGCAGGGTGGGGGAAAGAGCGGGCATGCGTGCACTGCGGATACTGCTGGTCATCGTGGTGGTCCTGGGCGGGATCTTCGTCGCCGTCGACCGGGCCGCGGTGTACTTCGCCGAGTCGGAGGCCGCGGGGCGGATCCGGATCACGGACGCCACGATCGGCTCGACGGACGTCTCCATCAAGGGATTCCCGTTCCTGACGCAGATCGCCGGTGCCCGGCTCGACGAGGTCGATGTCGAGATCACCGGCATCGAGACCGCCGCCAACGGCCGAAGGCTCCGGATCAGCAGGATGAACGCCGCACTGCACGACGTGAAGCTCGCCGACGGCTACACCAGCGCCACCGCCGCCCGCGCCACGGGCACCGCCGTCATCTCGTACGAGGACCTCACCAAGGCCGCCAGCGACGGCGTCGCCGTCGAGTACGGCGGCAACAACAAGGTGAAGGTGACCGGCACGGTCGACGTCCTCGGCAACCCGGTCTCGCGCAGCGTGCTCTCCACCGTCACCCTGGTCGACGGCCACACGCTCCGGGTGCACGCGGACAAGGTGCCGGGCGAGGGCATCCCCGGGCTGGAGGGGCTGGTCCGCCAGAAGACCGACTTCGACCGGGAGGTCGGCGCCCTGCCGAGCGGCCTGAAGCTCCAGCGGATCCAGCCGACCGCCGACGGCCTGGAGATCTCGGTGACGGGCACGGACGTGAAGCTCGCCGCCTAGGTCTCTCGTTCGGATCATGCCGGGCTCGCGGGGCCTGATCCGGCCCGATCCGAACGAAAGACCCTGGGCGCCCCGCCCCGTCCGGCGGACCACACCCCGCGCGCCGCGCGCTTCGACGCCTCGGCGCGCCACATACTGAGACGGCCGTGTCCGATCTGTAGATGGCCGACGGCCGCCGACGGCACGGGAGCCGTGCGGGGGATGCCGCGACCCCCTTCCCGTCTCGCATGGCGGACGATCGTGTCTCAGAATTCGACACGGCGGTGACATGTCCGCCCGTACCTCCCTACGATCGGTCCCATGCAGTGCTCTATTGGCGGTCTCCCGCAGCGGGGACGGGCGGATCTCACGAAGCGGCGGGCAGTGGACCTGTGCCGCGTCGCCGCCATGCTCTGTCGCACTGTCTGAGCGGGAGCCCTCGGCGCCCCGCGTTCCCCCGGCCCTTCGACCGATGTCAGGGCCCATCCCGATCGCCGTTGTACGTGTGCCGCACGCCGCGCCGCCGTACACCCGCATCACGCACCGTCTCGCATCATCTCGCCGCAGACTGCCCCGGAGGAGAACAGAATGAGCCGCAGTGACGTCCTGGTAGACGCCGACTGGGTCGAGGCCCGCATCGACGACCCGAAGGTCGCTCTCGTCGAGGTCGACGAGGACACCTCGGCGTACGAGAAGAACCACATCAAGAACGCGATCCGGATCGACTGGACCAAGGACCTCCAGGACCCGGTCCGACGTGACTTCATCGACCAGGCCGGGTTCGAGAAGCTGCTGTCCGAGAAGGGCATCGGCAACGACACCACGGTCGTCCTGTACGGCGGCAACAACAACTGGTTCGCGTCCTACGCGTTCTGGTACTTCAAGCTCTACGGCCACCAGGACGTCCGCCTGCTCGACGGCGGCCGCAAGAAGTGGGAGCTCGACTCCCGCGACCTGGTCGACGGCGACCAGATCCCGTCCCGCCCGGCCACCGAGTACAAGGCCCAGCCGCAGGACGAGTCGATCCGCGCCTACCGCGACGACGTCGTGAAGGCGATCGGCAGCCAGAACCTGGTCGACGTGCGTTCGCCCGACGAGTTCAGCGGCAAGCTGCTCGCCCCGGCACACCTCCCGCAGGAGCAGTCCCAGCGCCCCGGCCACGTGCCGAGCGCCCGCAACATCCCGTGGTCGAAGAACGCCAACGACGACGGCACCTTCAAGTCGGACGAGGAGCTCAAGGCCCTCTACGAGGCCGAGCAGGTCGACCTGGCGAAGGACACCATCGCGTACTGCCGCATCGGCGAGCGCTCCGCGCTCACCTGGTTCGTGCTGCACGAGCTGCTCGGCCAGGAGAACGTCAAGAACTACGACGGTTCGTGGACCGAGTACGGCTCCCTCGTGGGTGTGCCGATCGAGCTCGGCGCCAACAAGTAACTCCGCACGACCCGGATCAGCACGACCCCCGACCCAGAAGGACGAGACACCATGTGTGGAGCAAAGGCCGGCGGCCCCGACGCTTCGACCATCAAGCCCGGTGAGACCACGATCCAGGGCAGCGTGACCCGCGACGGCGAGCCCGTCACCGGCTACGTGCGCCTGCTGGACTCGACCGGCGAGTTCACCGCCGAGGTCCCGACCTCGGCGACCGGACAGTTCCGCTTCTACGCGGCCGAGGGCACGTGGACGCTGCGCGCCCTCGTCCCGGGCGGCAGCGCCGACCGCACGGTCGTGGCGCAGACCGGTGGCCTCTCCGAGGTCGCGATCGCCGTCTAGTACGGGCGGGTCCCGCCGCGGTCCGCGTACCGCGACACAGATCGGCCGAAGGGCCGTACCCCAGGGGGTTGGACGCCTTCCTGGACGGGGTACGGCCCTTCGTGCCGTGCGGGCGGGTGCGCGCCGGTCGCACGGGCGGCCCCGGGACCTACCCTGGAGGCATGTACGCGCGACGCCGTCGCGGCTATTTCCTGATGATGGGGGCCTGCATCGTCCTCTTCGTGTCGGCCTGGTCGTTCGTCAGGCTGTGGTCGATGCCGGCCGCTATAGCGATGTGCCTCGTCGCGATGGTCATCCCGCCCGTCGCGGCCATGGTCGCCAACCGGCGGGGGCCGGAGGACCGCTGGTGGGACGATCCGTCCGGCGACCCGAAGTCCGACGAGTGGTGGGACGAACTCGACGGCAAGAAGCGGCGGTGACGCTCTCGCGTCAGTAGACGAGCGCCTGGACGCCGTCGGCCATGATCTCGCTGACGAAGACCTGGGCACCGGCGATCCGCACGCCCTCCAGGACGTCCTGCTCGGTGATGTCACGCCGGGCCGCGCACTGCGTGCACAGGGTGATCCGCCCGCCCGCCTGGATCGACTCGATCAGGTCCGGCAGCGGCGCGGCATGCGGCAGTTCGAACTCGGCGGCGCGTCCCGGCAGCGCGAACCAGGAGGACTCCCCGGTCAGCCAGAGCGAGACCTCCACGCCACTGGCGACGGCGACCGCGGCCACCGTGAACGCCTGCGAGCAGCGCTCGGCGGAGTCGGCACCTGCGGTCACCTTGATCACGAGCTTCTTCGGCATATGCCGAACTGTAATCGTCGGGAGGGCAACCTCGGTTCCCCGGTGGCAGTCAGGGGTGTGCGCGGATAACGGAATCAGCGCCTCTGGTCTCGTGGGGGGACCCCAATTGGAACCGAAGAACACCATGTCCGACGGGTCGCCGCCCGAGGGCGGACCCGAGCCCCGGCCCGTTCCCGAGGCCCTCGTGGCCGAGCCCGAAACCGCACCGGTCGCCGCGCCCGTCACGAAGCGCCCGCGCGGGCGTACGGCACTGATCGTCGTAGCCGCCGCGGTGCTCGGCATCGCGGGCGGCACCGCCGTGGGCTACGACGTGCAGGCCGAGCGCGCCCCGACCCCGCTGCCCGCCCTGTCGCAGCCCGATCTGGCGTACCCGGCGAAGGCACTGCCCCCGGGCAGGGCTCCCGACCCGCTGCCCGCGTCCCAGGACCGCCGGGTCAGGACCGACGGCGACCTGCGCAAGCTGATCGCCGACCGGCCCGCGGGCTGGAGCGACGACGACAGCTCGGTGCCGGGCATCGGCGACGGCTGGTTGAGCCCGGACGTCTACGCCCGCTCCTACGAGGAGGAGGGCTCCATGTACGAGTACTTCCTGGAGAGCGACGTACGCCGGATCGCCGGCGCCGCCTGGAAGCGCGGGCAGCACCGCACCGCCGAGACCAGTCTCGTGCAGTTCGGCTCGTCGACCTTCCAGGGGGCCCAGGAATTCGCCGAGGCCCAGCTCAGGTACATGCCCGGAACCGAGATCGGCGCGGGCAACAGCGGCGACGCGATCAAGGGCAGCGGCAACGGCCGCTACTTCCTCTACGAGGTCGACCGGAAACCGGGCTACCTGCCGTCCTACCACGCCAGGGCCACCGTGTACCGCGGCGACATCGTGGCCGACATCCACCTGTACGACACCGTACCGATCAGCAAGAAGGACATCCGGACGTTGGCCGAGAGACAGCTGGAGCGCCTGTGAGCGACGTGACCCCGCAGGTGACCACGCCCGACGAGAACGCCGACCCCTCCGGTACCGGCGCTTCCGGGACCGCTGCCTCCGGCCGTCCGCGCCGGACGATCCTCCTGGCGCTTCCCGTCGTGCTGGTGGTCGCCGCGGTCGCGGGCGCGGCCGCGTACACGAAGAGTTCGGTGGACGGCGCCGACCGCGGCGTCGGGACCCGCCTCGTGGCGGAGAGCGAGCACGAGCCGGGCAAGGACCCGGCCGGTGACGTGTCCCGGGGCCGGGCCTCCACCGAGCTCAGCAAGCTGCTGCTGCCGGTCCCGGCCGGCTACCGGCTCGGCCCCGACAACGGGGAGCTGGGCAACGACGGCGAGCTGAGCGGCAAGAAGGCGGCCGCCGCCATGAAGCAGAACGCCCGCGGCCTCGCGGGCAGGGAGCGCCGGGCCTACGAGAAGCGGATCGACAAGCTCCGTATCGAGGGCATCGCCACCCGTTCCTATACCGAGGACGCCAACACCCTGGCGATCAGCACCGAGATCACGCGGATGAAGGACAAGAGGGCCGTCCGGAACCTCTACGCCTTCAGGACCGGCCTCTTCGAGGGCATCGGCATCTTCCGCACGGAGCCGAAGATCAAGGGGCACACGAGGAACGCCAGGTGCTACGTCCTGCGCAAGGGCAGCGAGGACTCCATCGAGTCGATGAACTGCCTGGCGTACGACGGCGAGCTGAGCGTCAGCCTCTCCGCGTCCGGCACCAGGCCCTTCGACCGGAAGGCCGTCGCCGAACTCCTGAAGGACCAGCTCGACCACATCGCGTCCCCGGGAGAGTACGTATGACCGAGCAGACGACGGGAACACCCGCCGGGACCGCGCCCGCCGCGCCCGCCGCGTCCGCCGGGGCCGTCCCCGTACCGCAGGCGCCCGAGCCCCTTCCGGCCCCGGACCCGAAGCCGCCGCGGCGCGTGCTGCGGGCCGTCGCCCGGTGGACCGTCGCCGCCCTGGTCCTCGGGGGGTTCGGTGCCGGTACGGCCTTCGGCATCACCTCGATGGAGCGCACCGACGTGCCCGGCCTGGCCACCGAGAGCGACGGCCGCTGGGACTACCCCGAGCTCAGCCTGCCCGCGCTCCCGGCCGGCTCGCCCCGCCCGTACAGCGACGGCAACGTCGCCGAGATCCACCACGCCGACCTGCGGCGCCTGCTGCTGCCCGCCCCGGCCGGAGCGACCGCGGACAAGAAGCTGGACGGCGGCTGGGTGAGCACGGAGCTGTACCTCTCCGAGTACGCGAAGGGCGGGCGCTCCGGCATCGCGCAGACGCTGAAGGACTCGGCTCCGCGGCACGTGGCCGCCCGCGGCTGGACCATGCCGGACGGCACATCGACCCGGATCTATCTCGTCCGGTTCAACTCGACGGCCTTCGCCCAGTCCTTCCTGGACTCGATCACCGTCAGCGGATCACCGGTGCCGCTCGCCGGGGCGCCCGAGACGGTTCTCGACGAAGGCTGGAGCGGCGGCGGCAAGGTGGAGGGCACCTCGTCCTACGTGTACGACGAGGCGAAGCCGTACGGCGAGGCGCGGGTCCGCCAGGGCTACGTGGTCGCCGGCGACACGCTCGCCCTAGGCACTGTCCGGCGGATCTTGGATGGTTGCTCCCCGCGGGGGCTATCGTCTGGCCATGGGATCAATGGGGGATAATTTCCGGAGCCGTTGGGCGTTCGTGGCTAGGACGCTGGTCAAGCGTCCATGGCTGATCCTGAGCTGGGTTGTGCTCGCAGTCGTGGCGGTTGCGGCCGGGAAGATCGTGCCGCAACCGTGGAGCGCGGGTGTCTATCCCGTGGTCTCGTTTGTCGCGCTGCTGCTGTTTTCCTGGGCGTCGACTCAGAAAGAGTGAGCCCGCTCAGGGGCGAAGCCAGAGTCGGATCGCTGCGACCGTAACTGTGCCGTGGAAGACGTAGGCCCTCTTGTCATAACGGGTGGCCACCGCACGGGAGTTCTTGAGTCGGTTGATGGTCCGCTCGACCTCGTTGCGTCGCCGGTAGCGCTCGCGGTCGAAGCCGGCAGGTCTACCGCCCGCGCTGCCTCTGCGCCGTCGGTTGGCCCGCTGGTCCTTCGGCTCGGGGATTGTGTGCTTGATGCGGCGTCTTCGCAGGTAGCGGCGATTGCGGCGGGAGCTGTAAGCCTTGTCGCCACTGACGTGAGCGGGTCGGGTCCGGGGCCGTCCGCCAAGCGGGCGGGGAACCCGAATCCGGTCCAGGACCTCAATCATCTGCGGGGCATCACCCCACTGACCTGGAGTGACCAGAAGAGCCATGGGGCGGCAGCCGCCTTCACCGGCGAGGTGGATCTTGGAGGTCAGACCGCCCCGGGACCGCCCGAGTCCCTCATCGGGGCGGTGATGCCGGGGCGTCGTCCTTTTTTCGGGACCCGCGGCCTCGCCTTGCGGGCGCCGGCCGCGTGCTGGTGGACCCGGCAGGACGTCGAGTCGACGCCGACCATGCCCCAGTCGATCCCCCCGGCAAAGTCGGCGTCGGCCTGGACCGCCTGCAGGAGCTGGTCCCAAGTACCGTCCGCCGACCAGCGGCGGTGCCGCTCATAGACGGTCTTCCACGATCCGTAGCGTTCCGGCAGGTCCCGCCACGGAACACCGGTGCGGACCCGGAACAGGATCCCGTTGATCGCCGTCCGGTGATCGTTCCACCGGCCGCCCCGGCCACCCGGCGAAGGCAGATGCGGCTCCAGCAATGACCACTCGCGATTCGTTAGCTCCCCCCGACCCATGCCCCAAGCAACGAGCGACTGGTCAGAAAGTCACATGATCCGCCGGACAGGCCCTAGTCGTCCAGTCCCGCAAGGGCGAGGAGAGCACCCGGAGCGTCCCGTTCCACCAGACGCTGATCCTGCAGAACCAGCTGCTGGGCTGACCCGCCCCCCGCCGGTCCCCGGGCAAACCCCGGACCGGCGGGCCGGGCCCCAACCCATTAGGCTGGGGCCCGGCCCCGTACTGCTGCCATAACGCTCGTTGCAAGGAGTTCCCGTGCTTGAGGCATTCTTCTCCGCCCTGCTGGTCCTGGTCTGCGTCGGCGTTCTCGCCTTCGCCGGCGTGACCGTGAAGAAGCTCTACCAGGGTCAGCGCTGACCGTTCTCCTTCCCGGTCCCCGCCTCCGTCCGCAGCCACCCCACCTCACAGATCGCCTGAGCCGCTCATGATCGAGATCCCGTCCGACCTCCACCCGGACCTCGTCCCGCTGGCCTTCCTTCTCGGCAACTGGGCGGGCGCGGGTGTCTCCGACTTCCCCGGCGCCGAGCAGTGCAACTTCGGCCAGGAAGTCTCCTTCGGCCACGACGGCCGGGACTTCCTGGAGTACGTCTCGCACACCTGGGTGCTCGACTCCGAGGGCAAGAAGGTCAGGCCGCTGGAGTCCGAGTCCGGCTACTGGCGCATCGACAAGGACCGCAAGGTCGAGGTCGTCATGTCCCGCGACCAGGGCGTCATCGAGATCTGGTACGGCGAGCTGGCCGACAAGAAGCCGCAGATCGACCTGGTCACCGACGCGGTGGCCCGGACCGCGGCCTCCGGCCCGTACAGCGGTGGCAAGCGGCTGTACGGCTATGTGAAGAGCGACCTGATGTGGGTCGGCGAGAAGGCCACCCCCGAGGTGGAGCTGCGTCCGTACATGTCGGCGCACCTGAAGAAGGTCGTCACCCCGGAAGAGGTCGAGGAGATGGCGAAGAGCCTCGGCGACCTGCCGGACGACGGCATCGCCTTCTTCAAGTAGTCGGCGGGCGGGTGCTCACCCGGTCCTACACTGGGCGTGTGGTGAGCACCGACTGGAAGACCGATCTCCGACAGCGCGGCTACCGGCTGACGCCGCAGCGGCAGCTTGTCCTGGAAGCCGTCGACACGCTGGAACACGCGACACCCGACGACATCCTCTCCGAGGTCCGCAGGACCGCGTCCGGTGTGAACATCTCCACCGTCTACCGGACCCTCGAACTCCTGGAGGAGCTGGGGCTGGTCAGCCACGCCCACCTGGGGCACGGGGCGCCCACGTACCACCTGGCCGACCGTCACCACCACATCCATCTGGTCTGCCGCGACTGCACGGACGTGATCGAGGCCGATGTCGACGTCGTCGCCGAGTTCACCGCGAAGCTGAAGAACAGCTTCGGGTTCGAGACGGACATGAAGCACTTCGCGATCTTCGGCCGCTGTGCCGGGTGCACGGCCAAGGCGGAGGCCGAGGCGGCCGGCCCCGAGACCTAGGCCGTCCGGCCCGGGGGCCTCTGCGGAGGTCCCGTCCGTACCGCGTCGTACGCTGGTCGCATGAAGAGCCCCCTGCTGTCCCTGCCCGGCGCCGTCCCCGCCGAAGGCCGCGACGAAGGCGTCGCCGCGCACTACGGCGACCTGTTCCGCGAGCAGCGCGCCCTCGCCGACGGCTCCGGCCTCGTCGACCTCTCGCACCGCGCGGTCGTCACCGTCACCGGCAGCGACCGGCTGGCCTGGCTGCACCTCCTGCTCACCCAGCACGTCAGCGAACTCGCCCCGGGCCAGGCCACCGAGGCCCTGATCCTCAGTGCCAACGGGCACATCGAGCACGCCCTCTACCTCGTCGACGACGGCGAGACCGTGTGGATGCACGCCGAACCGGGTACCCAGGGCGACCTCGTCGCCTACCTGGAGTCCATGAAGTTCTTCTACCGGGTCGAAGTCGCCGACCGCACCGAGGACTTCGCCGTGGTGTACCTGCCGGCCGGCTCCATCGCCGAGGTCCCGGACGGCGTGACGGTACGGGAGACGGCGTACGGCCGGGACCTCTTCCTGCCCCGCGCCGACCTGGAGGAGTACGCGGCGGCGCACGGCCCGGTGGCCGGCATCCTGGCGTACGAGGCGCTGCGCGTGGAGGCGCACCGCCCGCGCCTCGGCTTCGAGACCGACCACCGCACCATCCCGCACGAGCTGGGCTGGATCGGTACCGCCGTGCACCTCCAGAAGGGCTGCTACCGCGGCCAGGAGACGGTGGCCCGGGTGCAGAACCTGGGCAAGCCGCCGCGTCGGCTGGTCTTCCTGCACCTCGACGGCAGCGAGGTCGTGCTGCCCGGGCACGGCACACCGTTGCGGCTCGCCGCGGACGGTGCCGAAGGGCGCCAGCTGGGCTTCATCACCACGTCCGCCCGCCACCACGAGCTGGGGCCGATCGCGCTGGCCCTGGTCAAGCGGAACGTCGCGGTGGACGCCGAACTGCTCGCGGGGGACACGGCCGCTTCCCAGGAGACGGTCGTCGAGCCGTAGCGCTCCGGTCCGGACCCGGTCGGTTCAGACCTCGACGAGGACGGTGAACGGGCCGTGGTTCGTGAGCGAGACCCGCATGTCCGCTCCGAACCGGCCCGTCTCCACCCGCGCGCCCAGCGCCCGCAGCTGCTTCACCACCTCGTCCACCAGCGGTTCGGCGACCTCGCCGGGCGCCGCGGCGTTCCAGGTGGGCCGGCGGCCCTTCCTGGCGTCCCCGTAGAGAGTGAACTGCGAAATCACCAGAAGCGGTGCATTCACATCGGAGCAGGACTTCTCGCCCTCCAGGATGCGGAGCGACCAGAGCTTGCGGGCGAGCTGAGCCGCCTTCTCCGGGGTGTCCCCGTGGGTGACTCCCACCAGCACACACAGCCCCTCGCCGACGATCTCGCCGACCACCCCGGGCCCGCCGGACCCGTCCGCACGGTCGGTCACCGTGACGCTCGCGCCGTCCACCCTCTGTATCACTGCACGCATACAGACCAACCTATCTTGGGCTGAACGGGTACAGAGCATCCACACAGGGCCCACCGGAGTGGCACCATGCTCGGAAGGCGGTGTGCCGACGCACCGGTCGAGGGGATGGACACAAGCATGAGTACCTATGGAACCGGGCAGTCCCCCGGCGCCGTACCGGCCACGCGTACCGGCGCCAGCACCAGCATCATGCGCCCACCCGTGCAGCGGACCGGCCGCGGACTGGAGGACGGCCTGTCCGCCGGGCCGCAGCCCGAGCTGGGCGCCCTGCGGCTGCCGGAGCTGCGCACACTGCGCCGAGACTCGCAGCGCGACGAGGCCGACCTCAGCTACGTACGCAGGCTCGTCCAGGGCCGGATCGACATCCTGCGGGCCGAACTGGCCCGGCGGCTCGATCCGGAGGCACCGGTGGTGGACCGGCTCTCGGAGATCCTCGCCGACCCCCCGTCCCAGCACCGCTCCTCCGCCCGGCACGTCACGCTCACCACACCGCGCAGCGACGAGTACCGCCGGCTGGCCGCCGAGACGCTCGCCGAGGTCGAACTCTCCGACCTCGACGCCCGTACGGACGAGGAGCTGCACACCGCGATGGGGCGCCTGGTCCGCTACGAACAGCAGGTCTCCCGCCGCCGTCACCAGCTGCAACGCACCACCGACGATTGCAGCGCGGAGATCGCCCGCAGGTACCGTGACGGGGAAGCACAAGTAGACGACCTGCTCGCCTGAAGCGATCCTTCCGGGGGCGGGTTCCCGCCCGTCCCCGGAAGGCCACCATGACCTCCAGCGCCGCCCCCGCTGCCCCATCCGCCATATCCCCCGCTCTCCCCGTCCTGGCCGAGGTCGTACGGTCCGGCTTCGTGGAGGGCCGTCACCGGGGTTCGCTGGTCGTGCTCGCCGCCGACGGCAGCGTGGAACGGTCCCTGGGCGATCCGGCGGCGCCGGTCTTCCCGCGCTCGTCCAACAAGCCGATGCAGGCCGCGGCCGTGCTGCGGGCCGGGCTGGACCTGTCCGGGGAGCGGCTGGCACTGGCCGCCGCGAGCCACTCCGGCGAGGACTTCCACCTGGAACTCGTCCGCACGATGCTCGCCGAGCACGGACTGACCGCCGGCGACCTGCAGACCCCGCCCGATCTGCCGCTGGACCCGGCGGAGGCGGAGACGTATCTCGCCGCGGGCCGGGTGCGGGAGCGGATCACCATGAACTGTTCCGGCAAGCACGCGGCGATGCTCGCGGTGTGCGCGGTGAACGGCTGGGACCGGGAGAGCTACCTCGACCCGTCGCACCCGCTCCAGCAGCTGGTCCACCGGGTCGTCGAGGAGGCGGCCGGCGAGCCGGTCACGGCGGTCGGCACGGACGGGTGCGGGGCCCCGCTGATGGCGATCAGCCTGGTGGGCCTGGCGCGGGCCTTCCGCTCCTTCGTGCTGGCCGAGCCGGGAACGGCGGAGCGCCGGGTCGGGGACGCGATGCGGGCCCACCCCGAGTACGTGGCCGGGACCCGTCGCCCCGACACCTGGCTGATGCGGGAGGTCCCGGGCACGCTCTCCAAGATGGGCGCCGAGGCGGTGCAGGCGGTGGCGCTGGCGGACGGCCGGGCACTGGCCTTCAAGATCGACGACGGGGCGACGCGGGCGCTCGGGCCGGTGCTGGCCCGGGCGCTGCGGCTGCTCGGCATCGACGCCCCGGTGGTCTCCCGGATCGGACACGCGCCGCTGCTGGGCGGTGGCGGGGAGGTCGGCGAGATCCGGGCGGCCTTCTGACCCGCTCCGGCCCGCCCGTTGTGGAGTGGCGGAAAACCGGGCGACATCCCGCACGCCGTGTGCCTAGCGTGGCCCGCATGGCCCTTGACGTCCGTACGATCACCGCCGCCGAGTTCCCCGACTGGCTGCGCGCCAAGCACACCGGTTTCCTGCACGCGCCGACGGAGACGGAGACGGAACAGGAGGCGGAACGACGCCTCCCGCACACGGATCTCGCCCGCACCCAGGGCGCGTTCGACGGCGGGCGGTGCGTGGCCACCTTCCGTTCCTTCGCGCAGGAACTCACGGTCGTCGGCGGCGCGACGGTCCCGGCCGACGCGATCTCCAACGTCACGGTGTCGCCCACGCACCGCCGCCGCGGGCTGCTCAACCGGATGATGGCCGCCGACCTCGCGGCGGCGAAGGAGCGCGGTGACGCGGTCGCCACGCTGATCGCCGCCGAGTACCCGATCTACGGGCGGTACGGTTTCGGCCCGGCGGCCTGGACCACCCAGTGGGAGATCGACGTACCGAGGGCGGGCCTCGACCCGAGCCGGCCGGGGCCGTCCGAGCCGGACGGCGGCCGGATCGACCTGGTGAGCGGCGCGGACGTACGCAAGCTGGGCCCGGCCCTGCACGACCGGCTGCGCGCCCGGCAGCACGGACTGATCGACCGCGACGCGCGCTGGTGGGCCGTGAACACCGGAGAGGTCCGGACGGGGCCCGGGGCGCCGGGTTCCGGGACCTGGACGGAGCCCTTCTACGCGGTCCGCAGCAACGCGGCCGGCGAGGTGGACGGCCTGCTCGTCTACCGGGCCGACGGCCACTGGGGCGACGCCAAGCAGCCGCTGAACCGGGCCACGGTGCTCTGGCAGATCGCCCTCACCCCGGCCGCCGAGCGCGCGCTGTGGCACTTCGTCTGCTCGATCGACTGGATCACCACGGTCCGCTCCGGCTACCGCGCCCCCGACGACCTGCTGCCCCTCCTGCTCCCGGACCCGCGCGCCGCCCGCGTCGTGACCCAGGCGGACTGGCTGTGGGTGCGCGTCCTGGACGTCGTACGCGCCCTGGAGGCCCGCACCTACGCGGTACCCGGCACGCTCACCCTCGACATCCACGACGCCACGGGCCTGACCACCGGCCGCTACCGCCTCGAAGCCACCGCCTCCGGCGCCACCTGCGCCCCCACCACGGCCGACGCCGACCTCGCCCTGGACGTGAGGGAGTTGGGCACCCTCTACCTGGGCGACGAGTCCCCCGCCCGGCTGGCGGCGCTGGGCCGCGTCGAGGAGCTCGCACCGGGCGCGGTGGCGCGGGCGGAGACGATGCTGCGGGCGGGGCGTCGGGCGTGGTGCCCGGACATGTTCTGAGACCTGCCGCCGGACCGGGCTCCGCCGAGCCGTGTGCGCCCGTCGCGTCAACGCGGCTCGCCCCGGTCACCACCCCACACATACGGATTGCCCACCTCCAGTTGTCGGTTCCCGGCCGGTCGGGGGCGTGCGCGGCCGCTTCCCGGGGACGGGTCCGGCGGGAGTCCGGGGCGTACGCTTCGTGGTCATGGACGGAGAGAAGCCCGGGAACGAGCAGATGAGTCTGCGGGAGCGGAAGAAGCGGCTGACCTATCAGGCGGTCTCCGAGGCCGCGATCGCGATGTTCCTGGAGCGGGGCTTCGACAAGGTCTCGGTGGCGGAGGTGGCGGCCGCGGCCGACATCTCGAAGCCGACGCTGTTCCGGTACTTCCCGGCCAAGGAGGACCTGGTCCTGCACCGGTTCGCCGACCACGAGGACGAGGCGGCCCGCGTGGTCGCCGCCCGTGCGGACACCGAGTCCCCCCTCGACGCCCTGCGCCGCAACTTCCTCGACGGCCTGGAGCGGGGCGACCCGGTCACCGGGCTCTGCGATGTGCCGCAGGTGCTGGCGTACCAGCGGCTGCTGTACGGGACGCCGTCCCTGGTCGCCCGCCTGTACGCCTATCAGAGCCGCTCGGAGGCGGCACTCGCCCGTGCGCTCGGCGGCCGGGTGCGGGACAGGCTGGCCGCGGGCCAGATCATCGCCGTGCTGCGCATCCTGGCCCTGGAGAACTGGCGCCGGATCGACGCGGGGGAGAGCGCGGAGAAGGTGTACGCGGACGCGGTCGAGTCGGCCGAACTCGCCTTCGTGCAGCTGCGGACGGGGCTCGGGGAACAGCGGTAGCGGCGGTTCCCGGCGGGGCGCGGGCGCTCAGGCGCGGGCGTCGTCGGCGTGCAGCACCGCTTCGGCGATCTCCCGCACCCGGTCGCGCGTGATGCCGGTGCGCTGCTCCACGGCGAGGGGGTGGTCGGTGGGCTCCAGCTCGATGCGGGGGCGCCGGCCGATCGGGCGGGTGTGGGCGTTGGTCTTGAGGTTGGTCGTACGGGGCGAGTACAGCCCCAGCTCGGTGCTCAGCCAGCCGAAGTACGGCTTCTCGGACTCGCGGCCCGGGGTCTCCCACACATCGAGGGCGCGGGCGAAGTTCTCCCGGCTGAGCGAGACCCAGACACCCCAGGAGAACGGCTCCTCGCTGCCGAACACGGGTATCTCGATCAGGCCCTTGATGAAGTAGTGCTCGTGTCTGACGATGCACTGGTCGGAGGAGAGCATGCTGTCCGGGTCGCTCTCCAGGCTCGCGTCCCAGACGTCGGGCGCCATGGTCGAGTACCCCATCGGGAGTTCCGCGTGGTGTTCGCCGCAGCAGGAGCAGGTGTAGCCGTGGTCGATAGCCATGGGCGGATCCTAAGGGCTGTCCCCCGATCCCCGGCGGGCGTACGGAGCCGCTGATCCCCGGTGGGCGCAGGGATCTGTGGGCCTACGCGGGGCCGCCGAGCATGTCCTCGCGGACGGCGGCCCACTCCAGGGAGTGGCGGATGCCCTCCGCCAGCGAGTACCGCGGCCGCCATCCCAGCAGCCGCTCCGCCCGGTCGCTCCGGGTGTACGCCCCCGCGTTGTCGCCCGGCCGGGCTTCGGCGTCGACGGACGGCACGGGGGTGTCGACCACCTCGTTGAAGGCGTCGAGGAGTTCGCGCACGGTGGTGCCCGTGCCGGTGCCCAGGTTGACGGTGGTGGAGCCGGCCTCCGGCAGGACGTCGTCGAAGGCGCCGAGCGCGGCCACGTGCGCGGCGGCCAGGTCCCAGACATGGACGTAGTCCCGGATGCCGGAACCGTCGCGCGTGGGGTAGCCGGTCCCGGTGACCCGGAACGGAACGCCCTCCTCCTGAGCCTGGATCATCTTGCCCAGGGCATGGCTCGGACGCCGTAGCTGGAGCCCGGTGCGCAGCTTCGGGTCCGCACCGATCGGGTTGAAGTAGCGCAGGGACAGCACCCGGAGCGGCTGGGTGGCGGCGATGTCGGCGAACATCGCCTCGCACACCGCCTTGGTGCGCGCGTACGGGCTCTGCGGGTCGACGGGGGAGTCCTCGTCGACGGTCAGATCCGCACCGGCGGCGTAGATGGAGGCGGACGAGCTGAAGATCATGCGGGTGCAGCCGTTGCGCAGCAGATGGCCGGCGAACTCCAGGGACTTGGCCACGTTCGCCCGGTAGTAGCCGACCGGGTCGGCGACCGAATCGGGGACCACGATCAGCGCCGCACAGTGGACGACGGCCTCGATGTCCGGGTGCTCGGCGAAGATCCGGTCGATCAGGGGGCCGTCCGCGATGTCGCCCTCGTGGAAGGCCCGGCCCTGTGCGAACTCCCGCCTGCCGGTGACCAGGTTGTCGAGGACGACGGGGGTGATCCCGGCGTCCGAGCAGGCGGACGCGACCGTGCTGCCGATGTACCCCGCGCCTCCGGCGATCAGGACCTTCATGCCGTGCCTGCCTCTCTGGGAACCTGCGGCGATCGTAACGGGACGCCCCGGATCCCATCGGCGGTGCCGGGTCAGCCGAGCGGTGAGGCATGGCCCGGCCGGCAGCCGGAGGGGACGCTGTTGCCGCTGATGTCGAAGTCCCCGCAGGTGAGGAAGATGTCGTTGAACTGGCCGAGCAGGAAGGCCAGTACGCCGACGAGCGCGACGACACCGATGACCGTCCTGCGCTGGCCCGCGGAGAGCTCCGACTCCCCGAACAGCAGGAGCTGGAGGAGCACCCAGGTCAACAGCGGGGTGCCGATGACGCTGATGATGCCGCCGACCAGGAAGAACGCCTCGTCCTGCCAGTTGCCGGTGCGCGGCACGACGGCGGCGAGGACGAGCCAGGCGCTGGGCAGCGCCAGGCAGGCCCAGTACACCCAGCCGTGGCGCGGCCCGCGCTCGCGCATCAGGAAACCGGCCAGCAGCACGGCCGTCGACACCGCCCAGAGGGTGAGCATCTGGTAGTAGAAGATGACGTTGTAGGCGCCGAGCGTGAACGCGGGCTCCCAGACGGCCAGTGCTCCGCCGCCCGCGATCACGGCGGTCCTCGGCACCACAAAGGCCCCGTCGTGCACGAGCCCGCGCCCGAGCCCCCGACCCCGCGCCGTGGGGCTCGTGGCCGCGCTCTCGTCGTCCCTGTCGTCAGCCATGGGGATCCGTCTCCGGCATGGGGATATTTCCGGATACGTTACCCAGAGTCGGGGTCCGCCCCGGCCGGGTACGCGCGGTGGACCCTGCCCGGCGTCCGGCCCTGCCCGGGGCCCGGACTGCGACGGAGGTTCCTCAGCGGCGGCTCAGGAGCTCGGTGATCCGGAGGAATCCGTCGGTGCCGTGACCGTGGCCGATGGCCCGGCGGGCCAGCTCCTCGGCCGCGCGCATCACGGCGGCGTCGATGCCGTGGGCCTCGGAGGTGTGGACGATATGGGCCATGGAGGACGCCGCCGAGGTGAGCGGGTTGCCGTCGCCGGGGTACCTTCCGCCGTCCACCTCGGCCGCGGTCTCCTCGAAGATCGGCGGGAGGATGGCGCCGATGCCCATGGCGAACGGGGCCAGCTGCCGTGCGGTGATCCCCTCCGCCCGTGCGACCGCCAGCGCGTGGGCGTAACCCGCCATCGCCGTCCAGAAGATGTCGAGCAGCGCGATGTCGTACGCGGCGGCCCGGCCGATCTCCTCGCCGAGGTGGGTATGGGTGCCGCCCAGCGCGTCCAGCACCGGCCGGTGCTCGCGGTAGAGCTTCTGCGGGCCGCTGTGGAGCAGGACCGCGGCCGGCGTGCCGATGGTCGTGGCCGGCGTCATGATCGCACCGTCCAGATAGCCGATACCGTGCTCCGCCGCCCACGCCGCGAGGTTCCGGGCGCGGGCCGGGGTGTCGGCGGTCAGGCTGCTCACCGTACGGCCCTTGAGCGCGTCGGCGACCGCCTCGCGCCGCAGAACGGCGTCCACGGCGTCGTGGTTCACCACGCAGATCACGGTCAGCGGGCTCGCGGCGACCGCCTCCTCGGCCGACCGGGCACCGACGGCTCCCCGCTCGACGAGCTCCCGGTCCCGGCCGGGTGTCCGGTTCCAGACCGTGGTGCGCAGGCCGGCGTCGAGGAACGCGCCCGCCAGGGCCCGGCCCATCGGCCCCAGGCCGAGTACGGTGACGGCGGACTGCTCGGTGTACGAGGACATGGCTCAACTCCCTTATGTATATGGGTAATCAGTAGGAAAAGGGGCGGAAATGGTGCGCAGTCGTGCCCAGGACCCGAATGTGTGCGGGGTGACCGCCGCGATCGCGGTGATCGACGGAAAGTGGAAGACGGCCCTGCTCTGGCTGCTGGAGTCCGGCCCGCACCGCCCCGGCGAACTGCGCCGGCGGCTGCCGGGGCTCAGCGAGAAGGTGCTGACTCAGGCGCTCCGCGAGATGGAGGCCGACGAACTGGTGCACCGCGAGGTGTACGACGAGCTCCCGCTGAGGACCGAGTACTCCCTGACCGCGTTCGGCCGGGACCTCTCCGAGGCGCTGGCGCCCGTCTCCGACTGGGGCCACCGTCGTCTGGAGAAACTCACCGAGGACCGGCCGACCTCCTGATTCACCGCCTCGCCACCCCCGTGTCCCGTCCGGCCGGATCCGGCGGCCCTCCGGCCGCCCCTCACCAGGTTCGCCCCGTTGCCGTCCGCCGCCAAGTACCCACAAAAAAGTGGCTGCCGGAGGTGGCGCGGCCTGCGCCGATGCCCACGCCGGGTGAGCCTGCGCCCTAGGGTGTTCGTCGCGGAAGTCCGAAGTCCACAGGCCGGCCGGAGGCGCCATGTCCCTGCAGATGAAGTTGGTCGCGATCACGCTCGACTGCCCTGATCCGCCGGCCCTGGCGGCGTTCTACCAGCAGGCCACCGGCTTCGAACCCCACCCGAAGTCGGACGCCGACTTCGCGGGCCTCGACCGTGAGGACGGCCTCTTCATCGGCTTTCAACGGGTCGACGGCTACCGGGCCCCGCGCTGGCCCGACCAGACCGTCCCCCAGCAGCTCCACCTCTGCTTCGACGTCGCGGACCTGGACGAGGCCGAGGCCCGGCTGCTGGAGCTGGGCGCGGGCAAGCCGGATCACCAGCCCCACGAGGCGGGCCGGGCACGGGTCCTCACCGATCCGGCCGGTCATCCCTTCTGCATCTGCCAGGGCTGACCCGTGGCGCCTGCGGTCGGGCGGGAGGGGCCGGCGGTCGATGCCCGGTCGACGCCCCACCCCACCGCAGGCAGCGCGATGTTCAGTGCACGGCGTCCGCTCCTACCGCTGGAGCTCCACGACGTCGGCGACCACGCAGCTGACATTGTCCGGGCCGCCGGAGCCGTTGGCGAGGGCGACGAGCTCGCGGACCGCCTGCTCGGGCTCCTGGGTCTCGCGGAGCACCCGGCGGATCTCCCCGGTCCGCACGACGGTCGACAGGCCGTCGGAGCAGAGCAGGTACCGGTCTCCCCGCCGGGCGTCGTGGAGGCGCATGTCGGGGGTGCCGTCGGCGCCATGGCCCAGGGCCCGTATCAACAGCGACCGCTGGGGGTGGGAGTCGGCCTCCTCCGGGCTGATGCGTCCCTCGTCGACCATCGACTGCGCCACGGTGTGATCGTGCGTGATCTGGAACAGCTCGCCGTCACGCAGGAGGTGCGCGCGGGAGTCCCCGATGTGGACGAGGGCCAGTTGCGATCCGGTCCACAGCATCGCGGTGAGCGTGGTGCCGGCCTCTTCGGACGGGGAGCCGGGTCCGGCGACGCCGTTGACGGCCTGCTTGGCCTGTTCGACGGCGTCTTCGAGGACGTTGAGGAGCTCACCCGACGGGACACCGCCGGTTTCGAGGCGCTTGAGCGCGTCGATGGCGGCCGCACCGGCCGGGGCCCCCGCGCTGCCGAAGCCGTCGGCGACGGCGAGCAGGCGCGATCCGGCGTAGGCGGTGTCCTGGTTGCTCTCGCGGACGAGGCCCCTGTCGGAAAGGGCGGCGTAACGGATTCCCAGGGGCTCGGTGGTCGCGGACATGGCGGGGTCCTTCCAGGAAAGATGGCCGATGAGGAAGGAGGCGAGGTCCCGCCGTACGGCGGTGTCGGCCTCGACCTGAGCCCAGAACGCGCGGACCTCCTGTGCCGCCGCGGCCGGCTCCAGCGTGCAGACCTGCTGGATACGGGCCAGGGGCATCCCCAGGCGCCGGAGCCAGGCGACCAGCCGGGCCCGCTCCAGCAGTTCCGGCGCGTAGAGGCGGTAGCCGCTCACCGGGTCGACGCGCGTGGGGGTCAGCAGACCGAGCTCGTCGTACAGACGCAGTGCCTTCGGCGACAGCCGGGACGTCTTCGCGAACGCCCCGATGGTCAGCAGCCCCATGCCCGTTCCTCCTCGTACCAGGCACGTCGCCCGGCCCCACCGATGCTGTGGCTTTCCCCAGGGTGAAGGTCAACCAAGGGCTCCGCCGCCCTCTCTGCCTGCTCCTCGCGAGGCAGGCGGACCTCAGCTCCTGACGGCCTCCGCGATCCGCAGGGCGACCCGGTCGGGTGTGAGGTGCGTGGTGTCGACGACCTCGGCCTCGTCGTGCAGCCAGGTGCGGGCCGCCTCGGCATAGGGTTCGAGGTATTCGAGGCGGAACGCGGAGGGGCCCATGACGGTGTCCCCTTCGATGCGCCCGCGAAGGGTGTCCTGGTCGGCGTGGAGAACGAAGTGCCGTACCGGAATGTCATGCCGGGCGAGGCCCGCGCTGATCTCGCGCCAGTACTCCTCGACCAGGACGGTCATGGGCATCACCAGCGTGCCGCCGGTGTAGTCGAGTACGTGGCGGGCGGTCTCGACGACGAGTGGCCGCCACGGCGGCCAGTGCTGGAAGTTGCCCGTCCAGGGCAGCCCCGGCGTGATGTCCATGAGTGTCTCGCCGACCTTCTCGGCGTCGAACACCCGTGAATCCGGGATCAGTTGCTGTACGAGCGCACTGGTCGTCGTCTTGCCCGCGCCGTGGGTGCCGTTGAGCCATACGATCATGTGCACCCACGCTAGCGCTGTGCGGCCGGGCCCGTGGCCGCGGCTGCGGGAACGGGCGGGGCAGAAGTCCAATACGGCTCCGGCGTTCTCCCGGGATCGGTTAGCGTGCGCGGCCATGGGTGAGTTGATATTGATCAGGCACGGCCAGACCGAGTGGAGCCTTTCGGGCCGGCACGCCGGCCGCACCGATGTTCCGCTGACCGAGGCCGGTGAGGCCGCGGCGGAAGCACTCGCCCCGAGGCTGGCCCGACGCCCGCCGGTCGCCGTGTTCAGCAGTCCCCTGAGCCGCGCCATGCGGACGGCCGAGCTGGCGGGCCTGACCGGCGTGAGGCCCGATCCCGACCTGATGGAGTGGGACTACGGCGGGTACGAGGGCCTGACCGCGGCGCAGATCCGTGAGACGCGCCCGGGATGGGACCTGTGGCGGGACGGCGTCATTCCCGGCGACGCCGACCATCCCGGTGAGCGGCTCGAACAGGTGGCCGCGCGGATCGACGCGGTACTGGACCGGATCCGGCCGCTGCTGGGCGACGGCGACGTCGCCGTGGTCGCTCACGGCCATCTGGCGCGAGTGCTCACCGTGCGCTGGCTGGGCCTGGACGCGCCGGCCGCCAGACTGCTCGGCCACCCGCATCCGGGGGCTCTCGGTTTCCTGGCCGCCGAGGACGGGCAGCCGTTCATCTCCGCCTGGAACGTCCCGTAGCGGCAGTCCGTGGCAGCAGCCCGCCGCGTCACATGTGTCGTCACAGGGGACGGATGGCGCCGCTCACCGCGCGTCGTACGGGGCCGGGCGAGTGGTGTGGCGCACTTTTGCAAGCGCCTGCTTGCAAAAGTTAGCAAGGGTGGCGCACCATCGGGACATGGCATCACTCAACGTCGGCAATCTCGGTGAGTACCTGCGCGAGCAGCGGCGCAACGCGCAGCTGTCGCTGCGGCAGCTCGCCGATGCCGCCGGGGTGTCCAATCCCTACCTCAGCCAGATCGAGCGCGGGCTGCGCAAGCCGAGCGCCGAGGTGTTGCAGCAGGTCGCCAAGGCGCTGCGGATCTCCGCCGAGACCCTTTACGTACGGGCCGGGATTCTGGACGAGCGGGAGCGGGAGGAGCTGGAGACGCGGGCGGTCATTCTGGCCGACCCGTCCATAAACGAGCGGCAGAAGAGTGTCCTGCTGCAGATCTACGACTCCTTCCGCAGGGAGAACGGGTTCGAGCCCGGACCTGAATCCGGCGTCGCGGCCGGATCGGGGACCGGCGGCGAACCGGGGCCGGACGCCGGTGCCGACGCGGCTTCGAGGCTTTCGAAGGCTTCGAAGCCGTCAGCTCCTTCCACTCCTTCCACCCCTCCAAAGCCCTCGAAGGCTCCGAAGTCTTCGACGCCTTCAACGCCAGAAGA
Organism: Streptomyces sp. NPDC002403; assembly: GCF_053593015.1. Lineage (NCBI taxonomy): Bacteria > Bacillati > Actinomycetota > Actinomycetes > Kitasatosporales > Streptomycetaceae > Streptomyces > Streptomyces sp. NPDC002403. Next base: position 94,505 of record NZ_JBSFBQ010000014.1, read on the forward strand.
ACCCTCACACTGAGTCTGATGATCCGGGAGGACCACAGTCATGGCCATCACCGATGACCTGCGCAAGACCCTCACCGACCCGACCCCCCTCTACTTCGCCGCCGGTACGGCCGATCTCGCCGTCGAGCAGGCGCGCAAGGTCCCGGCGCTGATCGAGCAGCTGCGTGCCGAGGCGCCGGAGCGTATCGAGGCCGTGCGCAACACCGACCCCAAGGCCGTTCAGGAGAAGGTGGCCTCGCAGGCCAAGGAGGCGCAGGCCACCGTCCAGGCCAAGGTCACCGAGGTGATCGGATCCTTCGACAGCGACCTGCGGAAGCTGGGCGAGAACGCGCAGGACCTGGCGCTGCGGAGTCTGGGCGTGGCCGCGGAGTACGCGGTGCGGGCCCGGGAGACGTACGAGAAGGTCGCCGAGCGCGGCGAGCAGACCGTGAAGCACTGGCGCGGCGAGACCGCCGAGGAGATCGTCGAGATCGCCGTCGTCGTCGAGCCGCGCAAGGAGTCCAGGCCGGCGGGCAGCACCAGGACCGCACCGGCCGGCAGGCCCGGCCAGCCGAAGGCCGCGCCCGCGTCGAAGCCGGCTCCGAAGCCCGCGCCGAAGGCCGCCAAGCCGGAGAGCAAGGCCCCGGCCGCGCCCGTCCGGAAGGCGCCCGCGCGCAAGCCCGCCGCGAAGAAGACCACTCCGCCGGGCGCGAAGTAGTACCCCGGCGCCACGGCACCCCGGGCGGTGCCGTGGCGCCGTTGTGTGTAGCGGGGCGCGGGCCGGGCACCTTCAGGAGTGTCCGGCTCGTTGTCCCGGTACCTTGGCCGCGAGGCGCTCATCCACTTATTAGGCGGTGCACACACCATGTTGCTCACAGGATTCAGCACACTCGTCTGGCTGCTCTACATGGTCATGCTGGTGCTGGCCGTGGTCGCACTGGTCATGGCCGCGATGGCCCGTGAGGACGCCTACCGGGCCGCGGACAAGCAGAAGAAGTCCTTCTGGCTGCTCATCCTCGGTATCACCGTCGCCGTGAACCTCTTCGTACCGATGCTGTTCCTGCAGCTCGCGGGCGCCGTCGCCTCCATCGTCTTCCTGGTGGACGTGCGGCCCGCGCTCCAGGCGGTCTCGGGCGGTGGCGGCGGCCGGCGCGGCGGCTCCAGCAGTGACGGGCCGTACGGGCCCTACAACGGCGGGCGCTGAGCGTTCGCGGCGCTCACGGAGGCCGTGGGTGGTGCCGATCCGGGGCGGGGGCGAGGGATGCTCCGGCCCCGGTCGCCGTTCGGGATCCGGCGGCGTACGCGTTCCTCGTCGCGGTCGAGCAGGAGGACCGCGACGTCGTCGGTGAGTTCGCCGCCGTTCAGCTCCCGCACCTGGGTGACCGCGGCCTCCAGGAGGTCCTCGCCGGTGAGGCCCTCCGCCAGCTGCCGGTTGATCATCGCGACCATGCCGTCCTGGCCCAGCCGCTGGGTGCCGGACTCGCCCACGCGCCCCTCGATCAGCCCGTCCGTGTACATCATCAGGCTCCAGGAGCCGCCGAGCTCCACCTGCCGGCGCGGCCACCGGGCGCGGGGCAGCAGGCCCAGGGCCGGTCCGCCGTCCTCGTACGGGAGCAGGTGCGCGGTCCGTCCGGGCCGGGCGATCAGCGGGGCGGGGTGGCCCGCCAGGCAGAGCCCGGCGCGGCGGCCGTCGGGGGCGATGTCGACGGTGCAGAGCGTCGCGAAGATCTCCTCGCTCTCCCGCTCGTGCTCCAGGACCTGCTGGAGGGTGGAGAGCAGTTCGTCGCCGCAGAGCCCGGCCAGGGTCAACGCCCGCCACGCGATGCGCAGTTCCACGCCGAGCGCCGCCTCGTCGGGGCCGTGCCCGCAGACGTCGCCGATCATCACGTGGACGGTGCCGTCGGGTGTGCGGACCGTGTCGTAGAAGTCCCCGCCGAGCAGCGCGCGGCTGCGGCCGGGGCGGTAGCGGGCCGCGAAGCGCAGGTCGGAGCCTTCGAGCAGCGGGGTGGGGAGCAGGCCGCGTTCGAGGCGGGCGTTCTCCTGGGCGCGCAGGGTGGACTCGGTGAGCCGGCGCTGGGCGACGTCGGCGCGCTTGCGCTCGACGGCGTACCGGATGGCGCGGCTGAGCAGCCGTCCGTCGAGTTCGTCGCGGCAGAGGTAGTCCTGGGCGCCGACCCGTACCGCCGCGGCGGCCAGCTCGGTGTCGTCCTGTGCCGTGAGCGCGAGGACGGCGTGGCGCGGGGCGATCCGCAGCACGTGCTCCAGGGTGGCGAGTCCGTCGGCCTCTCCCGCGTTCCCGGCGCCGGAGGCACGGGCCTCGCCGCCGGTGGGCAGGGCGAGGTCCAGCAGGACGCAGTCGACGTCGTCGGTGAGGAGCCGGCCCGCCTCGGTCAGGTTGCGGGCGGTGCGGATACGCACCCTCGTGCCGGCCTCGGCCGGGAGCTCGGGGACGGTGAAGGTGCCCGCCGGGTCGTCCTCGATCACCAGCAGGGTGAGGACGGTGCCGTGGGAGGCCTCCGCAGCGGCTTCGGTACCTGGCTGCGGTTCGGGTACGGGCATCGGTTCGGGTTTCCTTCCCTCCCCCCGAGGGCGCGGCGGGACGACGATCGACGACCTGCCAGACGGGGACGATAGCGGTCCGTGGCGGGGGAACGGAATGGCGTTCCGCGATCGGCCTCCGGCATATGCACAGCCATAAGCCGCGTCAGGTCACGGATCCGGCGAGATGTGCCGGGGTGGGGGCGGGTATGCGGGCATGACAAAGGTCACGTGGGGTGGTGGGCGGCGGGTGGCGCGGGTCACGCCCGTGGCGGTGCGGGGTGTTGGGCGAGGCGTCCCGGGGCGCCCGGGGCGTTCTGTCCCCGGTCGCCGGACGGGCTCGGTCCGGTCCGGGACCGCTCGTCCGGGCCGGGTCTACTTGTCCGGACGTACGACGCCGAGGATCTGCATCGAGCCCGCGCCCGCCAGCGTGACGTTGCGGCCGGGGCGCGGGGCGTGCACGATCGCACCGTCGCCGACGTACATGCCCACGTGACTGGCGTCACCGTGGTAGATGATCAGGTCGCCGGGGCGCATGTCCTTGATGGCGATGTGTGGCAGCAGCCGCCACTGCTCCTGCGAGGTGCGGGGGATCGGCCGCCCCGCCGCCAGCCAGGCCTGTGACGTGAGCCCCGAGCAGTCGTACGACTTGGGGCCCTCGGCGCCCCAGACGTACGGCTTGCCTATCTGCGCGGTCGCGAAGGCCACCGCCTTCTTGCCGCTCGCGCTCGCCTCGCGGTTGATGTCCTTCAGGGCGCCGGAGCTGAGCCAGGCCGTCTGCTGCTTGTACTCGGCCTCCTGCTCCAGCTTGAGCAGGCGGGCCCGCTCCTCCTTCTTGAGCTGCGACTCCAGTTTCTTCGCCGCGTCGATCTGCGCGTTGATCTTCTTCTTGGCCTTGGCCTGCTTGACCCGATTGGCTTCGAGCTTCGTCCAGTTGGTGCTCGCGTCCTCGGTGTACGTCTCCAGGTCCTGCTGGGTCCTGGTCAGTTCGCCGAGCACGCCCTGGGCGGCCTGCTGGCCCTCCCTGACCCGGTTCACCCCGTCCAGGAACAGCTGCGGGTCGTCGCTGAGCATGAACTGGGCGCCGGGCGGCAGCCCGCCGCTGCGGTACTGCTCGCGGGCCTGGGCGCCGGCCTGGCTCTTCAGTTCGGCGATCTTCGACTGGCCCACGACTATGGCGCGTGCCAGCTTCACGATCTCGACGGACTGCTTCTCGGCCTTCTCCTCGGCGAGGTTGTACGCGTCGGTGGCCGCCCCGGCCTTGCGGTAGAGGGCGTCGATCTCCTTGCGCACCTCTTCGAGGCTCTTCTTCGGGGCCTTGGACCGGGAGTCGGACCGCACGTCGGAGGGGGATGGCGGCGCGGGCTCGGCGAAGGCCTGGACCGGCGTGATGAGTACGGACAGCGCGCAGACCAGAGTGATCGCGGCTGAGGCACAGTGACGTCGGTTCACGAGATTCCCCTCCGAATGAATCTGATTTACCGTCAGTAACTTTTCGCCGATGTCGAGATCGTGCCATGCCGTACCGAAAAGCAACAGAGGCGCACGCCCGCTGTCCTGACGGTCGTACGGGTCGCGTCCCCCGCCCCGCCCGCTCCCCTGGATCCCCCTGCCGCCCCTTGCCGCCCCCTGCTCCCCCCTGTCTGGACGAACGATGCCGCGTTCCCGTTCCCGTCCGCCGCCCCGGACATCACCCGGCCGGTTCTGTTCAGCGCGAGTTGGGCTACCGGTTGGGCCGGAGGGCGTCCCACTTCACCGTGACTTCGCCCTGGCGCCACCGCCGTACGCCGTCGGCCAGCGGCCAGTCGCCCGACAGCGACCGCACCGCCGTGATCCAGCGCTGCCGGGCGCCCAGCGAGGCGTACGGGGCCGCGGCGGCCCACGCCCGGTCGAAGTCGCGCAGGAACGCGTGGACCGGCTCGCCCGGCACATTGCGGTGGATCAGTGCCTTGGGCAGGCGCTCCGCGAGGTCGGAGGGGCGGTCCAGGGAGGCGAGCCGGGTCGCGAACGTGACCGTGCGCGGACCCTCCGGGCCGAGCGCCACCCAGACGTGCCGGCGCCCGATCTCGTCGCAGGTGCCCTCCACCAGCAGCCCGTCCGGCGCGAGGCGGGCGCACAGTCGCTGCCAGACCGCGGTGACCTCGCCCTCGTCGTACTGGCGCAGCACATTCGCCGCCCGGATGAGGTCGGGGCGCTCGGGGAGCGGGATCTCGAAGCCGCCGTGCAGGAAGGTCAGGCCCTCGCGCTCGTACGGCTTCGCCGCCGCGACCCGCTCCGGGTCGATCTCGATGCCGACCACGGACGTGCGCGGTTCGGCGGTGCGCAGCCGCTGCAGCAGCTCGACGGCGGTCCAGGGCGCGGCGCCGTACCCGAGGTCGACGGCGACGGGGTGGTCGGCGCGGCGCAGGGCCGGGCCGTGGGTGGCGGCGATCCAGCGGTCCATGCGGCGGAGCCGGTTCGGGTTGGTGGTCCCGCGGGTCGCGGTGCCGATGGGGCGCATGACAGCGAGCGTAACGATCTCCCGGCAGGGGGCGGTGCCCGCCCGGGGGCCGCCGGGGTGCGGCGCGCGCACCGTAATGATTTGGTAAAGCGGAAATGAAAGGAGAGATTCCGCTGTTGCAGCCGTTCGCAGGGGCTCGGGTCCCTTAGGTGTCATGCCCTGGATGAGGAGGACCGGACGACGTGAGTCAGTACGTCTCCCGGCGCGGCAGCAGCCGTGTCGCACCGCGCCTCAGGTTCCCCGCCGCGTTCCCCGGCGGCCACCGAAAGCCCCGTCGTATCGCGATGCTCTCCGTGCACACCTCACCGCTGCACCAGCCGGGCACGGGCGACGCGGGCGGCATGAACGTCTACATCGTGGAGCTGGCCAGGCGCCTCGCCGCGATCAACATCGAGGTCGAGATCTTCACCCGGTCCACCACCGGCGGGCTCCCCCCGGTGGTCGAGCTGGCCCCCGGCGTCCTGGTCCGGCACGTGGACGCGGGGCCGTACGAGGGCCTGGCCAAGGAGGAGCTGCCCGCCCAGCTCTGCGCCTTCACGCACGGCGTGATGCAGGCGTGGGCCGGCCAGCGCCCCGGCTACTACGACCTCGTCCACTCCCACTACTGGCTCTCCGGCCACGTCGGCTGGCTCGCCGCCCAGCGCTGGGGCGTCCCGCTCGTCCACGCCATGCACACCATGGCGAAGGTCAAGAACGCGGCGCTCGCGGCGGGCGACACCCCCGAGCCGGCGGCCCGCGTCATCGGCGAGACCCAGATCGTCGACGCGGCGAACCGGCTGATCGCCAACACCGCCGAGGAGGCGGACGAACTCGTCCGCTTCTACGACGCGGATCCCGGCTCCGTCGCCGTCGTCCACCCCGGGGTCAACCTGGACCGCTTCAGCCCCGCCGACGGGCGGGCCGCGGCACGGGCGCGCCTCGGACTGCCGAAGGACGCCCTGATCCCGCTCTTCGCGGGCCGCATCCAGCCGCTGAAGGCCCCCGACGTGCTGCTGCGGGCGGTCGCCGCACTGCTGGACCGCGACCCCACGCTGCGCTCCCGGATCGTCGTGCCGGTCGTCGGCGGTCCGAGCGGCAGCGGGCTGGCCAAGCCGGAGGAGCTGCAGAAGCTGGCGGCGCGGCTGGGCATCGCCGATGTCGTACGGTTCCAGCCGCCGGTCGGGCAGGAGCAGCTCGCCGACTGGTTCCGGGCCGCTTCCGTGCTGGTCATGCCCTCGCACAGCGAGTCCTTCGGCCTGGTCGCCATAGAGGCGCAGGCGGCGGGCACCCCCGTCGTCGCGGCGGCCGTGGGCGGTCTCCCGGTGGCGGTGCGGGACGGGGTCAGCGGCTTCCTGATACCCGGGCACGACCCGCAGGCGTACGCGCGGGCGCTGGCCCGGTTCGCCGATTCGCCGGAACTGGTCGCCCGGATGGGAGCGGCGGCCGCCGCTCATGCCCAGGGCTTCGGCTGGGACACCGCCGCCTCCGCGACCGCCGACGTGTACACGGCCGCGATGCACGAACACCGCCGCCGCGTACGCTCGCTGCATGCCTGACGGACGCCCGTTCCCTGCCTGACGTACGCTCGCACCATGGCTGACGTACCCGACGGAGCGGCACCGACCGAAGCGGCGACGACGCAGGTCGCGCAGGTCATCGAGGCGACTCTGAAGGACGCCGGGCTCGAATGGGAGAGCCCCGCGCCGGGTGACTACGTGGTCGCGCTCCCCGGCACGCGCAAGCTGTCCACCACCTGCTCGCTGCGCGTCGGCAAGCACTCGCTCTCCCTCAACGCCTTCGTCGTGCGCCACCCGGACGAGAACGACGCCGCGGTCCACCGCTGGCTGCTGGAGCGCAACCTCCGCCTCTTCGGCGTGAGTTACGCGATCGACGGGCTCGGCGACATCTATCTGGTCGGCAAGCTGCCGCTCTCCGTGGTCACCCCGCAGGAGCTGGACCGGCTGCTCGGCACGGTCCTCGAAGCGGCCGACGGGTCCTTCAACACCCTGCTGGAGCTGGGCTTCGCGAGCTCGATCCGCAAGGAGTACGAGTGGCGGGTGGCGCGCGGTGAATCCACCCGGAACCTCGACGCGTTCACACACCTGACCCAGCGTCCGGCCGAGCGCGGCAACTGACCGACCCCGCACGGACATTCCCCGGTGCACGCCCCTTTCGTCGAGCCGGGGCGCCGTGGCATGCTCGCCGCCGACGCAGATATGAACGTCGTTCACATGGATGAAAGGCGGCTCGGATTCATGGCGATCAACGCGGTCAACGCGAGCAAGGCGGCCGAGACGGCCGGGGGAAGCATCGGCAGACGCGGCCTGCTGGCCGGCGCCGTGGCCGTCGCCGCGACGGCGGTCACCGGCACCACCGCCAGCGGCACGGCGGCCGCCGGGGGCCGGGCGGCCGGAGTGGGGCCCCGTACGGCCACCCCGCTCTGGCGGGAGTTCGCCGCCGCACCGTTCACCCATCCGCAGATCCCGTTCGTCGGCCGGGCCGGCCACCGCGGCGGCTCCCGCCCGCCCCGCCGCACCGGACGCGGCTTCGTCGCCGACGTCCGGCGCTACGGCGCGAAGCCCGACGGTTCCGCCGACGCCGCCCCCGCGATCAACCGGGCCATCGCCGACGCCGGAGAACGCGGCGGCGGCACGGTGCTCGTCCCCGAAGGCACGTACCGCATCGACGACATCATCCGGATCGGCCACAGCGACGTGGTGGTGCGCGGCGCGGGCAGCGGGCGCACCAGGCTGTACGCGACCAGGAACCTCACCGAGCTGATCGGCGCGTACGGCAGCCGGTACGGCGGCGACAAGTCCAGCTGGTCCTGGGCCGGCGGCCTCATCTGGCTCTGCCCGAAGGACCGTTGGGCCTCGCTCACCGACGCGATCAGGGCGAGGTCCTGGCCCTTCGAGGGCTGGACCGGCAACCGCCGCGACGAGTGGCGGACCCTGACCGCCGTCGCCCCCGCGCGCCGCGGCGACCGCTCGGTCACCGTCGACGACCCGACGGGGCTGCGGCGCGGCGGACTCGTCCTGCTCCGCCTCGCCGACGACGCCGGCCACACGCTCCTGGAGCACATGGCGGGCGGCGGCCCCGGCCCCGGGGCGTACTACTGGGACGACAAGACCAAGCTGACCTCGTACGTCCCCTACGAGTGGCCGGTCCGCGTCACCTCCGTGCACGGCCACCGGGTCACGCTGGAGCGCCCGCTCCCGCTCGACGTCCGGCCCGAGTGGGATCCGCGGCTGACCACCCTCGTCACCCCGCTCACCGGCTCCGGCGTCGAGGGCCTCACGCTCGAAGCGGTCGAGACCCCGCAGTCGCCGCATCTGCTGGACAAGGGGTACAACGGGGTCGCGTTCCAGTGCGCGTACGACTGCTGGGCCGACGACATCACCGTCCGCCACGTCGACAACGGCTTCGGACTGGTCGCCGCCTCCGCCTGCACCCTGCGCCGTACGAAGGTCGCGGGCCGTGGCTCGCACCATCCGTACTACTGCCGCGAGGGCTCGCACGACAACCTGATCGAGGACTTCACCATCGAGCGGCGCACCGTACCGGCGCCCGCCGGGACGCAGCTGCACGGCATCAACGTCGAGGGCCTGTCCAGCGGCAATGTCTGGTCGCGCGGCGTGATGGAGATGGGGACGTTCGACTCGCACCGGGGGATGCCGTTCGCCAACGTCCGCACCGACATCACGGTCGAGAACAACGGGCGGCACGGCGGCGACGCGAGCGCGGGGCCGCTCTTCGGGGCCCGCTTCACGCACTGGAACATCCGGGTCACCAACGGCCGGGCGGGCCTGGTGCGGATCGACGGACTCGCCCCGTACAGCGCGACGGTCGGCATCAGCGAGGTGACGGAGTTCGACCAGATCGACGTCCCCGACTTCACCGGCGATCTGCACACCCGGCTGGAGGCGTACGGCACACCGGAGGCGGTTTGGCCGCCCAATCTGTACGAGGCCCAGCGGGCGCTGGCCGGCTGAGGGCGAGGGCGGCGGGCGCTGCGCTCAGTTCCCGGTGCGCAGCGCCGACTCCACGTCCGCCAGGGCCGATTCGAGCTGCGGGGCGACATGCGTCCACGTCCGGTCCAGGTCCTCCCGGGGAGCGCGTCGCGGGACGGTCTCCACCAGCATGATCAGGTAGAGGTAGCAGCGGTAGAGCGCGAGCCGCAGCCGCACCGACGCGTCGAACACCACCGGCTGCCCGCTGCCCTGCGCGTACCCGGCGAGGAAGTCCTCGTCCTCCTCCACGTTCCCGAACAGGGCGAGCGACACGAAGTCGGCGACCGGGTCGCCCCAGAACATCCGCTCGCCGTCGACGATCCCGCCGATGCTCCGTGCCCCCGGCCCGCCGTCGACGAGGAGGTTGCCCTGCCACAGGTCGAAGTGGACCAGGGCGGGTCGTGCGACGTCGTCGAGGACGGGCGACGCGGCGGCGAGCAGCGCGCGGACAGCGGCCGTCGGGCGCGGCAACCGGGCCCGGTAGGTGTCCGCGTCGGCGAGGACGGCGTCGGTCATCGCGGCGAACGCCTGCCGCCAGGTCGGGGCCAACGGGCCCACCGCCAGGGAGGGATAGCCGAAGCCGTCCCGGGTGGTGACGGCGTGCAGCCGGGCGACGATCCGCCCCAGGTCGCCGCGGAGCAGGCGCTCTTCCGCGGTGGACAGCGAGCCGGGAGCGAACTCGCTCCAGGGGCGGCCCGGACAGGCCGACATGATCACGTACGGGCCGGTGGGCGCGGCCGGGTCGAACTCGCTGTGCAGGACGCGGGGGACCGGAGCCGAACCGTCCGCACAGGCGTGGAACGTGGCCTCGTTGACCAGCAGATCGCGCTCGTAGCCCATCAGGGTTCCGGGTGTCGCGGGCGGCGGTATCTTCACCACCCAGTCGCCGCCGTCCGTGAGCGTCACCCGGGAGACCGTGTTGAAGGTGCCTCCGGTGAGCGGTGCGTGCCGGGCGATCCGTTCCTCGGTCAGTCCAACGGAGCGGAGTACGGCTGAGGTTGTTCCGTCTGCCTGCATGGAGCGATTGTGTCCCCCCGTCGGGCCCCGGTGTGGATCGCGACGGCCGCGGACAGCGCCTTCACAGGATGATCACGGCGTCGTCACGATCGCATCCCGTGCCCGACTTGATTGATCATCAAACCATTTTCCGCTCATAGAGTGAGCAAAACCGAAGACCCTGCTCATAGAGACGGACCGGACCATGCGTTCCACCGCCGTACGACGTACCGCAGTTGCCGCCACCGCGGTGTCCCTGGCCCTGCTCGCCACCGCCTGCGGCGGCTCGGACTCCGGTTCCGGGGACAAGGGGGCGGACGCCAAGGGCAAGGAGTCCGCGGCCGCCGCGCCCGCGGCCAAGGCGCTGAGCGCCGCCGAACTGGAGAAGGCCGCGCTGACCCAGGGCGACGTCAAGGGACAGAAGATCTCCAAGGCCGCCGCCAAGGACACGATCTCCGTCGACGACATCAAGGTCGAGAAGAAGGTCTGCGCCCCGCTGGCGAACGCGCTGATGGGCGCGCAGGTCGGCGAGCCGGGCGCGTTCACCAAGCGCACGGTCGTCAGCGAGCCGAAGAAGGGCGACCTGGCGAAGCAGGACAGCGGGGACGCGGAGGAGGCGTTCAAGGCGGCGTTCGACATCACGACGACGCAGCTGGCCCTCGGTTCGTACGACGGCAAGGGCGCACAGGAGTCGGTCGCCGCGCTGCGCACCGCGTCCACCGAGTGTGCCGGCGGCTTCGAGTTCACGGCGGCCGGCGAGAAGCAGAAGGTCCTCAAGATCACCGAGGAGCAGGTCAAGGGCGGCGAGGAGGCGGTTGCCTGGGCCGTGCAGCTGGGACAGGGCGGGGAGAAGGCGGTGCTCAAGCTCGTGGCCCTGCGCCAGGGCGCCTCGTTCGCCTCGTTCTCCTCGATGAACATGGCCATGCTCGCCGGTGAGGTGAAGGACTTCGAGCTGCCGACCGCGGTGGTCGAGGCGCAGGCCGCGAAGCTGGCCTGACACCTGCGGATACGGGACGTGGGGCATACGAGTACCTGGCGCCCCGCCGGTGAGTATTCGTACTCATGAGCGGCTGTTCACGCTCCATGCAGGCTGGAGGGACCAGCGAGCAGGAGGAGCGACGATGTACGGGATCAGTCGATTCGGCCGGGTGGCGTCCACGAGGAACGGGCGCCGCCCGGGCCGCACCGCGGCGGGCCTTGCCTTGGCCGTGGCGGCCGTGGCGGTGCTGACCACGGGATGCTCGACCGAGGACGCGACCTGCGGCGGCGGGGAGTACCCGATCATGACGGTCGGGGGCACCGGATCGGCCTGCCAGCCGGACGGCGAGGACCCGCCGAAGGGATACGTCCGGTACCCGAAGGGCAAGGTCCCCGAGCACGTGGGCGACAAGTGGGACGTCTACTGGCAGACCCACACCGTCGACGAGAAGGGCAACATCATCGAAGTGCCCGCCGGTTCCTAGGACATGCCGTCCGGGGCGGTCCGGCCGGTCCGCTCCGGGACGTGCCGGGCCCGCTGCCGGTTCAGGGCAGCGGGACGAGCCTCACCACGGTGACGGTCAGGACGGTCCCGGAGACGTAATAGAGCACGATCGCCCCGGCGACCGTCGCCTCGCGGCGGTCGCGCTCGCTCTTGACGGCCGACGACCCGTGTCCGTACGGGGCGAGGCCCAGGGTGCGTGCCATCTCGGCGCGGAATCTCCCGCCGTCGCGCATCTTGGCCAGGGAGTCGTCGGCGGGCGGTGCGTAGGAGATGCGGTAGCTCAAGCGACGCTCCGCCTCTCGGCCTCGTCCTGTGCCAGCCGGTCCAGGATCCGATCGGCCTCGGGGTCGGGTACGGCCTCCAGCATCCAGTGCCGCATCACGGCCTGGATCTCGTGCACGCCCGCCTCGTTGATGGCGCGGTCGAACTCCTCGCGGCGCTCCTCGGGCAGCGTGGCCCGGATGGCCGGAATGCTGTTGGGCACGTCGACCTCTGCGCCGCCGACGAAGGTTTTCAGGGGCTCGCCCATGGTTGCTCTCCCCGCTCTCCTTGCTCTCTCCGCACGGCCCGTCCGGTCGGCTCCGCCCTTGCGAGGGCCGGTACTCGGGTCACCGTAGCGCCGGCGCCGACGGCGGACACGGAACCCACGCGATACGTTCGTCCCGTGACAGCGACATCATGGGACATATTGCTGATCGGTGGAGCCTCGGGCGTCGGCAAGAGCCGTGCGGCGGCCCAACTGGCGGCCGAATCGGACGAGTCGAGGGGTTTCGTGGTCGAGTTCGACGACGTCGTCAGCGCCGTCGAGGCCATGACCACGGCCGAACACCACCCCGCGCTCCACCACTTCGAGGGCGTCCCCGACACGGCACGGCTCCCCGTCGAGCAGGTGCTGGACCTTCAGATCGCCACCGCCAGGGCCCTCGAACCCGCGCTGCTGGGCGTGGTCCGCAACCGCCTGACCGTCGACGTACCCGCCGTGATCGAGGGCGACTACCTCACCCCGGCCGCCGCGGCGGAAGCGATCCGCGAGGGACGGGCGGCCGGCCGCCGGGTGCGGGCGGTGTTCCTGCACGAACAGGACCCGGGACAGATCCTCGCCAACTACGCCGCCAGGGAGCCCGGCAGCGGCGAACAGCGCCACCGGGCACAAGTCAGCGCCGCGTACTCGCACTGGCTGTCCCGGCAGGCCTCCCGGCACGGACTGCCGGTGGTCGAATGCCGCCCCTGGACGGGCCTCCCGGGGCGTGTGGCAAGGGCGTTGGGGCAGCACGGGCCGTTGATGTCAGACCCCGGCCATACGCTCGGACCATGAGCGTCTCCCTCTACTACAGCGCCTGCCGGGCACAGCCGCCGACCGACGCCGAGTCGGCCGCTGTCGAACGCATCGTCTCCGCCCGGGCGGAGACGTTCCCGTACGACGACGAGGAGGGCCTGTACCTGTACGGCGGTGACGAAGCCGAGGACGACGAGATCCTCGCCGGCTCCACGAAACTGCCGGGCGGTGACCCGGGACGGTGGCTGCCGGTGACAGCCCATGTGCTCGACTCCCTCACCGAGTTGCGCCGCACAGTCGGCGGAGCCGAGTGGCACGTCCACATGGACGACGTCGACGTCCCGTGGGACGAGACGGAGGGATACGCCCTGCCGGGCATGCGCGACGAGGCACTCGCGGCCGAACTCGGCGACCTCGAAGCCATCTGATGCGTAAGCCTTGGCAGCGCGGTCGGACACGCAGGCCGATCGTCGTGGCCTGATCCGGTCAACGCTCACTCCCGCACGAACCTCCCCTTTCTGCCGCGGACGCCAATACGACCAGCAGGAGCCAACCGCGGCCTCAGGGGAGTGGTCTTCAGATCCGCCGCAGATGAAAATCGTCAACTGAGGCGTAAATTATCGTGCATTCTCGCCACCTCAGTTGACCAGCTGACGGTGCGTCCGGTAGCTTCCAGCAAAGTGACGACCCGTCAAAGTGGCGTCCCGACAGGGGGGATCCTGATCATGCCCACGCCTTTGAGACCGGTGACCACCGGCCTGCCCGTCAACCTCCGGGAGATCCGCCAGGGGGTCATGGCGAACGGCGTCATCGACTGCGAGAACCTGATGGCCATCGTCAACGACCCCCAGGAGATCGAGGACGCCGCCAAGCGCGCCCTGAAGGCTGGACGGCCGATCAGCGAGTACGCCCGCACGCGCACCGAGATCCAGCGGCTCCTCGGCACCGCCGGCAGCAAGAAGGCCAAGAATGTCGGTGAGTACGCCGACTACATTGCGGCCGGCCTGAAAGGCGAGTACGACGACGCTTGGTCGCTGCCACAGATCACGCTGTGGTCGCCACGCCCACTGGTCATCTCCGAGGACGGCTCGTCGGCACTGCCGATCAAGGACGGCCTCTACGCTCTCGACAGCGAGACTCAGGTCACCGCCTGGCACCGGATCAAGGCCACCCCGAGTGCCTATGACCTGGAGGACTTCGACTTCGGTGCGATCCTGCTGTCGTTCGAGATCTTCCACGGCATCAGCGTCATGGCCGCCCGCCAGATCTTCCACGACCGCAACCTGAAGGGCGTTCCGGTCGACAAGTCCTTGGCCATGTCCATGGACGGCCGCGACTTCGGCACCACCCTGACCCGCAAGCTGATGGAGTCGCTGAAGGTGCCGAGCGGTGAAGGCACGCTTCCTCTGTCCAGCCTGATCCTCACCGGCAAGCGCCAGGTGTCGGACAAGGCCGTGGAGTGGATGACGATGTCGGTTCTGCGGACCCTCGTCGCCACAGCCATGCTCGGCAAGGCCGGCATTCACGCCGCATCGACCGGTATCGAGTACGAGGACATCCCCGCCGACGAGAGCGGCGCCCGTCCGGACAAGGCCGTCGTCCAGCGCGAGGTCATGGAGACGGTCGGCGCGTTCCTCCAGGAGAACGCCGCGCTCTTCCACGCCAAGACTGCCGTCACTGCCCCCGCCGTCGTGGCCGGCCTCGGGGCGACCATGAACCGCAGCATGTCCTGGAGTGCTGACCCCATGCCCGAGGGGGTCACTCTGGAGCGGCTGTTGGCGGGCATCGAGTGGGAGCGCGAGGCGAAGTACTGGAGCGGAATCGCGGCCAAGGTGACCGACAGGGGGGCCGTCTCCTGGGCCGGCGGTGCCCGTGACTCCGGCCACAAGGTCTACGACGCGCTGAACCGTCCGGAGAGCGACACGGGCAAGCAGATCCGCGGACGGTTCTAGCTTCGCTCTCGCACAAGGCCTGAAAACCGTCGTCGCAGCGATGTGGCCATGGCTTCCCATCCCACACCCGCCGCAGACGAACGGCTCCCGACCAGGTGAATCGGTCGGGAGTCGTTCTCGCGCGTCCTGTCCTTCAGCCTCCGTGGTTCCCTGCTGGTTCCCGGCCGAGGACCGGTGGTACGTGACCGGGACCCGCCCTGACGGCAAGCCGCGCAAGGTGAAGCCGGAGCGCTACGGCTCCGGGTCCTGCTACCGCGCGTGCCAGGTCGGTCCGGACGGCACGGAGAAGTCGAAGAGCTTCCCGGACCGACAGAGGAGGCTTGGCAATCAGTGGCCGGCCCACACCGAAGCGGACGTGGCACGGGGCCAGTACATCGATCGTCGCGCTGCCCGGACCACCTTGCGGCAGTACACGGAGGGCCGGGTGTCCATGCAAGGGGGCCGGCCCCAACACGCAAGTCCGATGGATTCGCAGCCACGGCTGCACGTGTTCCCGCACCTCGGCACGCGTCCGCTCGGTTCGTTCCAGCCGGCGCACTGCGGACCCACCCGGAGAGAACGTCAAGGCGCTGGCCGAGTACCTCGGGCATCCGGAGCCTGGTCTGACGCCGAGGGTGTACGCGCACCTGATGCCGTCCAGTCGGGAGCGCACTCGTAAGACTGTTGCACAGATCTTTGGCAAGGATGGATGCGGGGATGTGTAAAGCGGCGAATAACGGAGGAACTGAAGGACTCGATAAGAGGGCGATTGGCTGTCGCGATAAGGACTCACGATTAAGGAGTCGCTATTAATGGCAGTAACGGGCCAAGCGCTGGCCTTTCGCTCAACTGTTATCGGTGGGGCTGGGTACTCAGTCGTCGTCAACTTCCTTCTGAGCGTGCATGCATGCACGCTCGACGTGCATGCATGCACGGAAGGTCGGCTTGGTCCGGCGAAGGGGCGTCGGGTCCGCGAAGGGCACCTGCAAACTACTTTCCAAACGCCTTGCATTCAATTCTCACGCCCCTCACCTGGCAACTTGCTGAAATGCTTCCCCCTGAATAGGGTTCAAACGCAATTCAGGGCCGTTCCCCTTGCCCGGGAACGGCCCTGTCTCCATCGATGTAGCAACGCATCCTCAGGAGGAGGCCCATGCTCCCACGCACAGGTATCACTGTCGACGTCTGTTCGCGCGACTTGCCGATCGCGCTCATCGGCACGGCCGGCGGCGCACTCGCCCTCTGGGCTGACGCCCCCGCAGAGATCGCCGTGCCCGTGGCACTGCTGATCGTCCTCGACATCCGCATCCGCCGCTGGAGCCGACGCACCTGACGGCCTGTTGAGCATCTGACGGCCCAGCACATGAAAAAGCCCCCCACTACGCGGAAAACCCGCAGGTGGGGGGCTTCTTCGGCTCTGCTTACTTCTTCTTGCCCTGGGTCTTGCGAGAGATCTCGACGACCAGGGTTTTTGCAGGTGGGGACGCTGATCGCCTCGGGGTGAGTGGTCGCCATTGGCCGTTATCGGGTGCCGTTGAGCAACCTCGGACGGCCCAGGGACGGCCCAGGAACGGCCCGACCGATGCTCAGGGCGCGGCGGCGCCTCTGCGGCTAACTACTTCTGGAGCGCTTCAGGTTGACAGATTGGGCACGCCGAGATCGGCGAAAAGCTGCCGGGTTGCCGGGTCAACTGCGTACAGCACGGTGCCCCGGATCGACCGGGTCATCAGTACCCCGTAAGCATTGCGGATCCGCTGCGTGAGGACATCGTCAGAGCTGATCCGGATGGCCTTGCTCTTCACATGCTGCCGATCCAAAAGCCAGGAGCTTCCGCTCCATGTGAGATCAAGCCCCATGATCACGCCTCCCCACTCGTACTCGAGCCCCTGAGCCGTGTGCACGCAGCCGATCTGGTTGAAGCCGCCCGGATCTGTCGCCCAGAAATGGCGCTTCGGCACATCGGCGCTCTGGGGCGAGTCCTCCGCGTTCCAAGGCCGTGCCCAGCCCGGTTCCGGGGCTACATCCGGCTGCGTCCCGGTTGTGTCGCTCCACTCCCAGCACATGCCGGCGGTCATGCGGGCGCTGGCACCTGAGTCCAACTTGGACTGCAAGAACTTCTCCATCTGCGGCGCACTGTCGGTGTAGTACAACTCGAACGGGTCCGAGTCCGTACCGTCGCCAGCTCGCCAGGGCAGAGGGTTGCCTAGAAGCAGATGCTTCACCCAGGTGTCGAAAGTGGAACTGCCGACTGAACGCAGGGGGCGATCGAAGTCGATCGGCACAACTTCCGCCCGCAACTTCATGATCTCTTCGAGGAGTAGTTCTTCGGACCACACTTCTTCATCGAACAGGCGTTGATCGCCGTCGATGAAGAAAACGGGGACCCTGGCCCGCGAGACGATCACTTCCACGGACGATTCACCAGGCCTCATATAGAACGAACCTTTCATCGGGCGTTCACTGAGCCGATGCGCTTCGTCACACAACAAGATGTCGATTTCGTCGGGTTTCAGGCTGTCCGCGACCTTGTTTAGCGTCATGAACTTTTTTCCATGACCCTTTGCCCCGCGCCTGAAGTTCTCACGAGAAGCCACACCTCCGGAGACAAAGAGGGCCTCGAATCCGTCCCTGAGTGCGTCGCCAAGCAAGGTGAGAGCAACTAGGGACTTGCCGGTACCCGCCCGTCCTCGGACCACGTAGACCTTCTTGAGGCCGACAGATGGCTTACGGGCCGATTCCATGATGCTGCTCACTGCCTGGAGTTGGTTCTCCACCAGACTGAAGCGCGTATAGCCGTTGACGACCGAGCCGATCTCCGAGGTCAGCAGCGTTGTTGACCTTCGGCGCTCAAGCATCGCCTCGGCAGCATCGGCACCGTCCTCCGAGCTGAAGTGTGCCTGGAGGAAATCCCGCAGCTTCGCAGGATGGCGCGCAGTGAACGTGCGGATGCCGGGACACGGCATGACTTGGCTGATCCACTGCGACTGTGAATCCTTGAGGTTGTGGAGATACGAGGCACCCACGAGGTGGACATAGCGATCGTCGAACATGCTGTGGTGCCGCTTGAGCGCCTCCACGTTGTCCCGAACCTGCACAGCCGGATGCTTCTTGTGGGACGAATAGAACGGCGCGTATACCCGATCTAGTGAGCACAGGTCACACAGCTGTCCGGTGGTGGACCTTTTGCATGCGGCACACAAGCCCTTTGTGCCGTGGGCGGGATCGGGCCGGTCGACGCTTCCCCACTGCTTCAGCTCGATGGCGGCGAAACTCAGCCCTCCACCTGGGTGGTGGCCGGCCAGAACAACATCAATCGGGTTCATCTGGGGGTGCACCCGGTACTCCACGAACACCCAGACTTGCCCGAGGCCTCGATCCTTGAGCGCTGTCGCCACCTCGTAGACACTCTCACTCCACGAGGTCATGTCTCCTGCGGAGGGGTCTTGTTGCGTCGGATGGGCAGCCTTGTAGCACTCAGCGATCTTGCCTCTGAGGCGCTCCCGGTCTCGCACCATCTCCTCGGCGGGCCAGTACGCCTCAAGCTCTGCCCACGTGCCCCCGCTAGCCATGCATCACTCATCCTCAATGCCGCTCGTCCGGGGCCTAATGTGGCTAGGGACTCGTCAGCGCTTCTATTGGTTTGCAAGAGGAGCCTGAGTATCCCGGCAGCCCTGAACGACAACAAGCGATCTTCAGCCGAAGGTACAGTCAACGTCTCGGCGGCCGGACACGCGACCGAGCGTAAGCTCACCGACTCGCTTCCGCGCCGCCGAGACTCAACCACCAAGGGCTGGCGATGCATGCGCCGGTTCGCGCCTAGAGCTTGATGTCACCTGCAAGCGTGGGCAGGGCCCCCAACCCGTTGTTTAGGGGTGGGGTGAGTTTGGGGCTGACCTGTGGGACGTCGACTTCGGCGGCTGATGGCTGTGGCCTCGGTCAGCAGCCGCAGTTCCCCGCGATCCCTGCCCGATCTGCGTGACCAGTTCGTATGGTCGGGCGCCTTTGCCATGCCCGTTCCCTGCTGGTCACCGCTGTTCCCCCTGGTTTCCCGCTCTGTCGGGCACGGAAGGGGCACGGCTTTGGAGCTGCCGGGGTCCGCTCGTCAGCGGCTGATCGGGATCTCGTAGACGATCTCGCAGTGCGCTGCGGGCACCACGATGTCCGCCGTCTCCACGGGGCGGCCCTCGTCGCTGTAGTACGTCCGCCGGATGTGCGTCACGAGCGCGGCTTTCTGGATGCCGAGCAGTGATGCTTCCTCGGCGGTCGCGTGCCTCGGTTCTGGCTGCTCCACCGCGTGGCTGATGGTGACTCCGATCGCGGCCATGCGGTTCACGACCCCGGCCCCCGCGTGGGGCCCTCCCTCGGGGAGAACGACGAGGGTTCCGCCAGTGACGGCGTACGGCTCCCAACTCGTCGACAACTGGACCGGCTTCCCGTCCGCAAGGAACTCGTACGTCGTGCGGACGCACAGCTCGCCCTCGGCGATCCCGAGGCGCGTCGCGATCTCCACCGGGGCCGGCACCTTCGCGTCGGTCCGGCTCTCCCAGTCGCTCTGTCGGCGAAGGGCCTTCATGTCCTGGCGGAACGGGGATCCACTGGGCTGCTCACGGGCCGATGACCGGACGACTCTCACGCGCTGCCGAGGCTCGGCGACGTAGGTCCCCGATCCGGCCCGGCCTTCCAGCACGCCTTGGGAGATCAGTAACTCCTGTGCCCTGCGCACCACGTTCTCGCCCACGCCGCACTCCTGGCCGATCTGGGCGCGGGATGGGAGACGGTCGCCCGGTTCCCAGACGTGCTCCGCGATGCGCTGCCGGAGTTCGTCGGCGATGCGGAGGTACGGCGGTTGCTCAGACATATGGAAAATCTAGTCCACTAGCTCTAACCTAGTTAACTAGCTTCACTGAAAGTGATCGCTGGCAACGGAGGGTGCGCTGTGTCCGCTTCGGGAGTGACCGCGGCGGCTCTCGCCGCCCGCTTGTCTGCCGCTGGCCTCCGCCCACGCGTGGAGGAGCAGACCCGGTTCACGACAGTCGAGGCAGAAGTACCGGACACGCTCTCCGCCGATTCATGGCGGGAGGTCCTGGACGCGGTGGCCGGTGCCGATCGGTTCGGGCTCGTGGCCACCAGCTTGAACGGCCGCACCTTATGGGCGGTCGTACGCAAACGGTCCCCACGACACGCGACGTCGGGGGACCGGGCTATCAGCGATAGGAGCTGAACAGCATGCTCAACCGTATCCGCCAAGCCATCTCGCGCACCAGAGCGCGGTGCTTCCCCAACGGTCGGCACCGCCGCCCCTTAACGCCCTCCCGCCCGCTGGCCGCTCCCACCTGCCCCGCGCCCGCTGGCGCTTCGAGCGTCGCCCTTAGGCGGGCTCCGGCCGCCACGGTCCACCTTCACCCGCTGAGGGGAGAGGACGTCGCGCTTGTCCGTCCGTACCTGCTGGCGTGGGAAGAGCAGCGTGCACTGACGCGCACAGTGCTCGTCGCCCCGCACCTGCCTGCCGATGCCTGGTCGGCCCTCGCGGGGGCCCACTGATGCCTCCTCGCCGACAACCGCACCCGACGGGCACAGCTTCCGCCCCCTACCGCTCGATCGCCTGCCGGATTGGCACGCACCACTCCTGCACCGAGCCGTCCCCGCCTGCGGCGAAGGACGACGTACCGGTGACCTACGAAGAGTGCATCTGCCCGTGCCACTCGACCCCGGACCCGTCCGTGCCCGTGAGGGTGATGGCATGAGGGTCCCAGCCCCCGGCGGTGCACTGGTCTCCTCCGTCGAGGTCACTGCGGCCACCGTGCAGCGCGGCGACATCATCGAACTCGGCGGTCAGGCCTGCCGAGTGAGTGACCTCTTCCAGCTTCCCCAAGGGGCCAAGCAACTGGTCTTCGAGTCGGGCGAACTGCTGGCCATACACGCCCGTACCCGGCTCATCGCCCTGCGACTGCTGAGAAGGCGGTGACCGGCTCCGTGTCCCGACGCCATCACGACATCGCCGACGACCTACGCCACCAGATCACGACGGGCAGTATCAAGCCCGGCGAACGTCTCCCGTCCGAAGCCGTCCTGGCCGCCCGTTACAGGGTCAGCACGGTGACCCTGCGACGCGCTCTCGCCGTGCTCCAGGGCGAAGGACTCGTCGAGAAGATCCACGGAAAGGGCAACTACGTACGTCACCCCCGCCGCAAGATCATGTACGTCGGAGGCTGGGGCACGCTGGACCCCTGGACCGCCACTGAGCCAACGTTGCGCATCACGGTTCGCAGCACCACGGTTCCGGCCTCCGTGCACCTGACCATGTTGCTGAAGGTGCCAACGGGCAGCCCTCTCGCGGAGTACACCTGCCTCAGCCTCGAACACGGGTCACCGCACGGCCTGGCCCGCATCTACATCCCGCGCGACCTGGCCCCGGCCGGAGTCCTCGACGACGACTCCGTGTGCCGGGAAGCAGCCACGCGATTCGCCGTCCTCGGCCCGTCGCCGGCCACCATCCGAGAGACGGTCTCCGCCCGCTCTCCCACCCCAGACGAAGCGTCGGCCCTCCGCATCGGAAACAACATGGCCGTTCTCGCGATCACGCGCATCGCCACCGACACCACCGGCCGCGTCGTAGAAGCCGCGCTCCTGGCCTTTCCAGGAGACCGAGTCGACGCCGTCTTCACCGCCCACCACGTGCTCAACGAGAGGCCAACCCAAGGATGACAACACCGAACGAACTTCGGCTCCTCCCATGGTCGGGCCCGGGGGACAAGCCCTGCTACCTGAGCACCGACAACCCGAGCAGCTACATTTCACGCCTCGCGGACAGGATCGAAGCGATCCAACTCGGCAGGGCAAGTGAACTGTTGGAAGAAGCCTCAGAAGCTTTGGACAACCAGGACACGTCGCTCGACGAGATGCGGTGCCTGGTCACAGAACTGACCGGGGCTCTGTGGGACGTCTACCGCGCCGCAACGAGCCGCGGCCGTCTCCCGGCAACGAGCGATCCGCGTGAGTCGGCCTATTGATCTACGGTCCCGCCGACCAGCACAGCAAGTGAAGCCCGTGGCTCTGACCAGCAGATGCCATGGGCTTCTTGCTTTGTCCGCCGACTCCGGCCGATCTTGGATGGTCTGAGGACTGCTTCGTCCGAAGCAATTGGGACGGGGAGCTGCCTCAGGTCGGCTTGGCTGTCACCTGCGCTGATGTTCCGTAGACGTCCGTGCTCGTCCGCCATCGTTCCTCGGCGTTGTCACACAGTTAGACATTCACCAGCCGGGACGCTCGATGCATCCTCATGCCGGGGGAGACGGTGACCTTGCTGTCGTAGGGGTCAGCTAGGTTGCGGGGATGCCTGCGATTGATCCGCTTGTGCCGGCTCTTTGGTGCCGGAACTGTTGGTGGAGGCTGTTGTTGACGTCGACAGCGGCGGCTGGTGGCGGCACGTCACGAGGTGGCACGGAGTGCGCCCCGACCTAGTCCCCGGGCGAGGTGCCGCGTTTAGATGAATGAAGAACCCCCGGCCGCCGGAAAGCGCCGGGAGGTTCTTCCGTGCTAGGAGCCGCTTCATTCAGCCTCCCGCGCTGTCGTCCTCAGTTCCTTCTTCGCCTCTTCGGCTCGCGCCTTACGAGAGCGATAGGCCACGACGGCTGCAGTGACCCCGCTGACGGCTGCTCCGCCGACCACTAGGCCCACGGCCGCGCCTTTCGTGTACGCAGCTTTCTCAATGGCGTTGATGAGCTTGTCGACGCCCCCTGCCTCAGCCGCCTGCTTCGTGATCTCCCCGTACTTCCCAAGGTTTTCTAGCATGCCAACTACTCCCCGGCTTCACGCGGAACGTCTCGGCGTTGGAGACGGCTTCGCGGGCCCTTCGTTCGCCCTGCATCTGCCACGGTTGTGGCACGGACCTTAGCCGACGACAGTCAGCCACGACGATGGGTATGCCGACGGACCAGGCGCGCGTATGCCTCGTGCACCCCCACCGGCCCCCACCACGCTGCCAGCGCTGTCGACCAGAGGGAGCTACGACGGCCGCCACGTACTGACGGTGCTTGAGCCCTCAGGTTGGGAATCGCAGGCAACAGCGGGCCGGTACGCCATCTGACCAGCAGCTATGTACTTGTTAGGTCGCAAGAGACACTGTTTCGGCAGCCCTCGTTGACCGCAGTTCGTCGTACCAACTGGTGCGCATCTGGTGCGACCCGTCTGCGGCTACGGGCGACCGCTCCCGGGCTGAGTGTCACCGTGCCGTGATCGACTTGGCCGCCCCAAGGTCAATGCGCATGACGGTGCGAAGCTCTGCCACAGCGGCATCGAACCTCTTCTCCAATTCCACATAGGCCGCGTCGTCGACCGAGGCACCTGCCACGAGCAGGTCTCGGGTGTCCCTCAGGACAACGAACGCTGATCGTGAGGCTTCCACGATCTCCGGTGGTGCGACGATGGCCAACTGGTGACGGATCTCGTACGCACCAGGCGTCAGGAACACTTCACGGACTCTCCGCGGTCGTTCGGCGGCTGGGATGTCCTCCTGCGCGCATTCATTGAGCGCTGTGCGGATCCGTGAGAGCGCAGCGGTGTAGTCGGCATACAACTTCCGTCGCACATCGAGGTCCTGGCCGGCGCGGTCCCTGCGCCACCTGACCCGATCGGCCAACAAGGTGGAGCCAACCCCGATTGCCGCACCAAGTGCCGTACTGACCAGCGGTATCCACTCCATGACAGGAGAGGCTAGAACCTTCACCTATCAGCCGCCCGGCAGTTACGACTCACAGCCGAAGCTCGTGCAGCTCGGAGCTTGGGAATCGCTGGGCAGGTTGAGGAGAAGGCAGCCTCGACCTGCGGATATGCCGCTCAGCGGCTCGCCAGATGTCCTCTGCCGTGACCGCCAGTGACAGGGACTCCCTTACTGGTCTGGCACGCTTCTGGCACGGGCTTACTCCCCGTGGGTGACCGGGAGGCCTGATACGGGCGAGACACGCGATCTATCAGCGCGTACTTGCTGAATCACACATCACGTCAACACAGCGCGTGAAGACCTGACTTGCGGGATGATCAGGTCAGTAGTCACCAACCTGAGTGGGGGATCTGTGTACAAAGAGGTCGAGTCTGCCGGCGGCAACTCCTTCTTCCTGGTCGAAGTCACACCCTTGGCAGTGGAGAACTTCGATCAGTCGAAGCTACTTCGAGGTGCTGGACGGCCGGCCCAACAGGCTCTAAGCGGGCTTCGCGACGTAGGCGAGGCCATCGTGCAGACCTGCGAAGACGTATCTGCAGCCATTCGTGGTCGGTTCGGAGACTCGCAGCCAAACGAGTTGGAGGTCACGTTCGGGGTATCTCTGTCTGGCGAGGCAGGCGTGCCGCTGGTGGGGAAGGTCAAAGCTGACTCCACCTTTGAGGTCCGTGCCAAATGGACGCCTTCAACGTAGCTCGAACCCTCCATACGTCCAGACTTAGAGTGGTAAATCTAGCCCCATCGAGTGACAGCAGTGAACCACAAGGGGTATCCCCCCTGGTTGTCGGCATGGGCTCTTGGTAACCTGCCTGGCATGGGTGCGTCAGCGTGGCAGGATAAGGCAGGCCTCAGTCCGACCGAGAGGGCGCTGCTTGAGTTGATGGACGCTGGCCTCAGGGCGGACACGCAGGCTGTTCGCGACCAGTGCCGTCGGCTCATGCGGCGGCCACCCGAGGATGCTCATCACGCTGTGACGCTGCGTGCGGAGCTGAGGGCATTGCTTACGGGGTCGCAAGGACAGAATCCGCTCAGGGGGGTCGACGTGGCCCACAGCGTCGCACCAGTGGTTCCGGAGACTGTGCAGCTTCCGCGGGATCCTGAGACCAACCAAGTGCTACTACGTGTGGCAGAGGCCGCCCCGAGTTATGGCCCCATCTTGGACGAGGCTACGCGACAAAGCGTGGATGACCTTGTTGCTGAACGACCCGTGCGTGAGGCGCTGGTAGACGTCGGTCTCCAGCCTTCGCGGAGCGTTCTCCTAAGCGGGCCGCCCGGCGTCGGTAAGACCCTAACTGCGTCGCATATCGCCAGCCAAATGAAACAGACGCTCTTCGTGGTCGACTTGGCGTCGGTGATGTCCAGTTACCTAGGGCGTACTGGACGAAATCTTCGAGCAGTTATGGACTTCGCTGCGGAGAATGAATGCGTTCTGTTTATTGATGAATTCGACGCACTGGCTAAGCGTCGTGAGGATGATTCAGATGTTGGTGAGCTTAAGAGACTGGTTAATGTCCTCCTGCTGGAGCTTGACCGTTGGCCAGCCGGTAGTTTCTTGATTGCTGCCACGAATCACAAAGAGCTTCTGGATACGGCGATCTCGCGGCGCTTTGACGTATTGCTGGAGCTTTCCCTGCCGGCCACTGGCGAGAGAAAGCTTTTGATCTCATCCCTGCCTGCAATTCTCGCCGCTGCGGTGTCTGCCGAAACCTGTGGCCTTGTAGCGCTGGCCACAGATGGAATGTCGCATTCAGATATTGTCCGCTTGTGCAACGCTACTGCTCGCGAGTCGATTGTGCGAGAAGGTCATCTTTCCTCATTTGAGGAAGCTCTCGTGCGTTTCGCTCTGGGGAAACTGCGCGAGGTGGCTGGTGAAGATCCAACCATCCGGGAACAGGTAGCGGTGGCAGCCAGCGTGCATCTAGGACTGTCAAATCGGAAGATTGCCAACATTCTTGGTGTAAGTCATCCGACTATTAGTCGGGCTATTTCGGCGTTTCAGGAGCGCAAGCAGCAGTAATTAGCTTGGGGGGGAAATGAGTAAGGGAGCTGGCGGGCGCATCCTCGTTGGAGGAGAGCACATGTCGGAGATGATTGATAGGGCTGGCGGAGGTGGAAGCAAGTACCACCCTTTTTCGTTGGCGGATTCGCAAAGGATCCTTGGGCCGCAAGCGCAGATCCTAAAAGACACCGCAGCTACGCTAGACAATAAATTACGCGCAGACCACGTAGTTTTTGAGGTGAAACTGCTTCCAAATTATCTAGCCAATAGCTACTTTCCTGAAAAACTTGTCAGGCTGCTCGGGTTGACTGCGCTAGGATCCCGTCCGGCTACGGGAGATTTGGTGTTGCGCAGTAAGACTGAATTCAACGTGCCGACTAAATCGTTAATTGTCGCTGGCGATAATCAAAGTCTTGAACGGCTTAGCTATATTCTCTCCGGTGGCGGTCTCGATCGTCGAGAGAAGGGGGCTGCGGAAGAGCTAAGAAGATTCTCTGATATTCATCTCCCGCGGGTGACTGAAGTGGTTAAGGCGGCGAAGAATTCCGCCGCAGAATCAGTTCATGGGCGGGAGACTTTCGAGGCCGTTCTACATCCGGATCCTGATCTTCCCGGGATTTCGCGACGACCTCTTTCTGGTGCAGTTTTCGAAAAGTTTGAGCGGTATATCTGCAGTCTTGGCGGCGAGGTTGTAAGCGATAGGCGTGACGTTGTAGGCGGGTTGACTTTCGTTCCGGTTTTCCTTCCCTCGGGCAAAGCGAAAGAAGCGGCGGCCTTCAACCCTCTGCGTTCGATACGGAAGATGCCGCGTATTCGCCCCGTGCCTGCCATCCCGTTGCGGTCAGCTCCGGGTGTTGCACGGCCGGCGCCGCCCCCCGCGCAGCCGGAAGCCCCTGAGGTGCTCATCTTTGATGCTGGCATAGATGTTGCTGGAGACTTCTTCGCAGGCTCCGCCAGCCAAGTAGACCTGACTGACAGGCCGGCGGCTCCTGGATGCATAGAGCACGGAAGTGCTGTGACGGGCGCTATTCTTTATGGCAACGTTGAGGCCGGAAGCCGCCTGCAATCTCCGCAGGTGCGTGCAACTCATTTTCGCTGCATTCCTGGTCATGATAACGAAGGTGTCGAACTCTACTGGCTTCTGGACCAAATCCAGAAGCAGGTGGCGGACCGTGATGCCATGATTGTCAATCTAAGCCTAGGGCCCGAGGTTTCAGTGGACGACGGAGAGCCACACCGTTGGACTGCAGTGCTGGATGCACTGGCCTACGAAAGGGATATTCTCTTCGTTGTCGCTGCGGGAAATAATGGCGAAGAAGTCGATGGCGGGGCCAACCGGATTCAGGTTCCCGCCGATATGGCTAATGGGCTTAGTGTAGGTGCTTGCGATCGTCCGCACCCAGATTTGATGTGGTCAAGGGCGCCGTATAGTGCAATCGGCCCGGGTCGGCCAGGGGCGACGGTTCAGCCGACCGTACTTGCCTATGGCGGCGACGCCGATCGCCCCTTTGCGAGACTAATGGGCAATGGACGGCTTTCCTACGATTGGGGAACCAGCTATGCGGCACCTCTTGCTGCGCACGGTCTGGCTAAGCTAAGCACGCAGCTGGGCGACCGATGCAGCGCCTCTGCGTTGCGTGCCTTCGCCATTCACTTTGCTGAACCTCACGCCGACCCATCGCTTATCATGGAAGCGGGACATGGAAGGCTGCCGGCAAATTTCTCAAACGCGCTCACGTGTTCTGACCGGCAAGTGACGGTTCTTTATCAGGCGTCAATCGAGCGAGACCAGATTCTTGGCTTTACGCTTCCAGTCCCTGGGGGTGTCGACAGGGGGAAAGTGAAAGTTAAATGGACTCTTTCGTACGCCTCGCCCACTGACCCGACAGAGGCTGTTGAGTACACTGAATCCGGTCTCGAGTTCACTCTTCGCCCGCACTCAGAGGTGTACTCGTTTCGTGATCCCGAAAATCCGAGTCGCACTGTCAAGGTAAACATTCAGGAGAATTCTGATCGAGCGACAGAATTGCGCGAAGAAGGCTGGAAAATGAGCCAGCAGCCCGCGACGCGTTCGCAGAAGGTGGGCCCGAAAGCCTCGGAATCTAGTCGTCGAAGCGGGGGTAAATGGGAAACGGTCATGCAGGGTCAGGATTGCCTGATGGCCAAGGGTCTCCATGCGCCCCGCCTCGACATTGAGTTCCTTACTCGCGAAGGCGGATCACTGACGAAAAATACTCCGCCTGTAGATCTTTCGCTTGTGGTCACCGTTGAGTCTCTTTCCGGGCTTCCGGTGTACGAGTTGGCAAAAGTTGATTTCCCTGTTCTTTCAGAGTTGCCGGTTCCTATTCCGGTACGGCTACGGACTTAGGTCGGCGGAGCGGGTTTGGCCGGTGTCCTGCCCGGTTTGGGGTCGAGCATGATCAGGGGGCCGTACGCTGGCCGGCAACTCGGGCAGGCCGTGATCCTGCCCGGAATGTGAACGAGTGGCCCCCTGGTCTTGCTCGACGCGGGACCCGAATCGGGGAGGTGGCTAAAGCCGTGGAGTCGACCGCCCCAGCCACAGCGGGTTTACCCCATATCCCGTGCCAGCTGTTTCTCTCGGGCTGGTGTCGCGCTCGGTGCGCCGCCGCCCGGCCGGGGGCAGCCGGGGCGGAGACAGAGGCAGCCCCCGGCCGGGGGCTGCGGCGCGCGCCGCGCTTGCGCGGCGCCTTGATGAAGTAGGGAAAGTTCTATCGCACCGGTGTCAGGCGCTTGCCGTCGTGGCTTCGCACGTGGGGCCCGTTCCCGTCGAGGGCATCCAGTAGCCGGACCGCGTAGACCTCGGACATCCACTCGGTGACCTCGTCCGGCGTGAGCCAGCCGACCGCGGTCGATTCGCTGGACGTCCGCTCGCTTCCGCCGGCGGGCTTGCACCGGAAGACCAGGGCCACGATGCCCCGAGTGGTGTTCTTGTAGACCCCCGTGAGCTCGTCCACCTCGACGTGGATACCTGTCTCCTCCAGGACCTCGCGCTGAACGCCCGCCTCCGGGGTCTCGTCGAGTTCTAGTACGCCGCCGGGGAGCTCCCAAGTTCCGTTGTCGGCGCGGCGGATCGCCAGGAGTCGCCCGTCCTCGCGCACGACCACTCCGGCTACGGACACGGAGTGGAGCGGCGTTGACGTGCCTTCCTGCGCACTGTTACTCATGTACAGGAGCATAGGAGGAAGAGAAGGACTATGGAAACAGCAGTAGGAGGTGGGAAGTCCGTACCTCGGTACGTGCAGATCGCCGAGGAGATCGTTCAGCAGATCCGCGCCGGAATCCTCAAGCCTGGCGACATGGTGCCCAGCGAATCGGAGCTCGTGGAGCGCTACGGCGTCTCCGGCGGCACCATCCGCAAGGCCATGGTGGAGGTCCGCGCCAGTGACCTCGTGGAGACCCGCCAGGGCAAGGGCTCCATGGTGAAGGCCCGGCCCCCGGTACGGCACCGTTCCTCGGATCGCTTCAAGCGCTCCCACCGACAGGGCGGCAAGGCGGCGTACCTCGCTGAGTCGGAGCAGTCCGGCGCCAAGGCTGGCGTCAGCGTTCTGTACATCGGTCCGACGGACGCTCCGAACGACATCGCGGAGCGGCTCGGCGTCCCCGCCGGCACTCAGGTGCTCGCCCGGCGTCGCCTCTACTTCCGCAACGAGACCCCCGTCGAGACGGCCACGTCGTACCTCCCGTGGGACGTCGCGAAGGACATCCCCGAGCTGTTCGCGAAGAACCCCGGCGGTGGTGGCATCTATGCCCGCCTCGAAGACCACGGGCACGAGTTCGCGGAGTTCGTCGAGACGCTGCAAGCCCGGCTGGCCACCAAGGCTGAAGCCTCCGAACTGGCCCTAAGCCCCGGTGCTTCAGTGGTTCATCTGATCCGTGAGGCAAGGACGACGGAGGATCGTGTCGTAGAGGTGTGCGACACGCTCATGGCCGCTGACCAGTTCGTTTTCAGCTACCGGATTCCCGCATCCGACTGACGCACGCTCAACTCACCTCAGCCCGCTGCGACTTCCTCGTCCCGGCGGGTTGACTCATGTACAGGAGTGATGCACTCTTCTTTATGTCACTCATGTACATGAGTGGCTGGGTCAAGCACCTCTATAGGAGTGATCTTCTGTGCGTACGATCCCCGTCGACACCTCCGCCGCGTCCGTGATGGTCGCCAAGCCCCCGCAGATCAAGATCAAGGACCGCCGGACCGGCGAGATAGCCGTGGACATCGAGAGCGGCGCGAAGCTCATGACCGTGGACGTGATGTTCGCGGCGAACGAGGAGGTGGAGATCCTTTCGGTCACCGTCCCCGAGCCGGGCATCTCCGGTGAGCTGATGATGGGCACTCCTGTCGCCGTCACCGGACTGATCGCTCGGCCGTGGGAGAACGATTTCAATGGGCAGAAGCGACACGGCATCGCCTTCCGTGCGGTGGCGGTCACCTCGCTCGTCGCCGCTGCCGAGAAGCCCAAGGCGGCCTGATCATGACCGGGTCCCTGGTCACGCTGCTGCTGGTCGTCGTCACCGCAGTGATCCTGCGGTGGCGGCGTCCCGCCTGGTACTGGATGACCCTTGGGGTCACCCTTGCCGCGTTGCGGGTAGCGGTCCGATACGCCTCGGTCATGGACGCCTGCGGACTCACCGTTCCGCCCGCGCGTTGGCGTCTCTCCCTCGCCCGGATGACGAATCGCCCCGTTCCTGAGTCGAGGGCCCCGCGCATTCTCCGGCTTCGGCCTACTCGTACCGGGCTGGTCCTGCGGATCAAGCTCCGTCCCGGTCAGGACGCCTTCGACGTCGCTTCGGCCACCGACCGCCTCCGGCACTCCTTCGGGATGTACGGAGTCACCTCCCGCGAACTTCGCTCGGGAATCGTGGAGTTACGGATGACGGGATACGACGTCCTCCGACGGGTGCAGATGCCCGCCGAAACCGGCCCCGCGCCGATGCGTATCCCCGTCGCACTGCGCGAGGACGGATCCGTCCACTACCGCGACTACCGGGCTGTGCCCCACGGGCTGACGCTCGGCGCGACCGAGTCGGGGAAGTCCGTCTACCAGCGCAACCTGGTCGCCGGCCTCGCGGCGCACGACGTCGCGCTCGTCGGGATCGACTGCAAACAGGGCGTCGAGCTCTTCCCGCTCGCCCGGCGCTTCTCCGCCCTCGCCGACAACCCGGACACCGCCCTCCAACTCCTCGAAGCACTCGTGCAGCACATGGAGGACGTCTACCAGCTCATCCGTTCCGCTCAGCGCATCACAGTCGACGTTCCGGACGCCGACATAGCTGCCGACATCTGGGACCTGCCAGCCGACATACGCCCGACTCCGGTCGTGGTCCTGGTCGACGAGGTTGCCGAGCTGGCGCTGTTCGCCACCAAGGACGAGGAGAAGCGCCGCGACAGAATCGTCACTGCTCTGGTCCGCCTCGCCCAGCTCGGCCGTGCCGCGGGGATCTACCTGGAGATCTGTGGCCAGCGCTTCGGATCCGAACTCGGCAAGGGCATCACGATGCTCCGCGCCCAACTAACCGGTCGGACCGCCCACCGCGTCAACGACGAGTCCAGCGCCAACATGGCCTTCGGAGACATCGCTCCGGACGCCGTCCTTGCCGCGATCCAGATTCCCACCGACGTCCCCGGCATCGCGGTCTCGGGTGACTCGACCGGTGGATGGACCCGCATCCGGGCACCACACACCTCACTGCGCCAAGCCGTGAACATCTGCAACCGGCACGCCGACCGCACTCCGGATGTGCTCGCCCTCGCGGCCTTCCGGCCCGCCGTCGCACCCCTGGCCCCCGCCACCGCGCCGCTCACCAAAGCCGCGCCCACCACCGCCTGACCTTCCGCTCACCGGTCGGCGTGACCATTCCCGCGCCAAGTCCCTACCCGTCCCATGCCGAAAAGGAGAAGTCCGATGGCCCGTCCCTCCATGCGCGTGGACGCCGTACTGATCCAAGCCGTGATCGCTGGCGCGCTCTCCTTCGCCCACCTCCACGACCTCGCCGCCGCCGCGGGCCAGGACGGCTGGAAGGCATGGGCCTACCCGATCAGCGTTGATCTGCTCCTGGTCGCTGCCTGGCGGCGGCTACGAAAGGACGGCCCGTCCCGGCTCGCCTGGAGCTGGTTCCTGATCGCGCTCGTCGCTTCGCTCGGTGCCAACGTCGCCACCGCCGGATTTCTCGATCTCGCGCACCCTCCGGCCTGGTTGCGCTTCGGCATCGCTGGATGGCCCGCGCTTGCCTTCCTCGGCGGGACGCTCCTCGCCCACACGGAGACCCCGGTCGAGGAGCGCACGCCCGTTCCGGCGGTGCCTACGGCTGATCCCTCGGCGCCGGAGCTCGTCACCGAGGAACAGGCCCCGGAGCTGGAACCAGCGCCGATTCCTGCCGCTGAGGAGTCTCCGGTCCTGCCTCCCGCCGACGCGTCTCCGCCCGTGCCGGCCACGCTCGTCGACCACGCCCGGAAGGTCGCCGACGACCACCGCGCCCGTACCGGTTCACCGATCGACACCGACACGCTCCGCGCCCGCCTCGGAGTTCCGCCTCAACTCGCCGCCGCGATTGCCGCTCAGCTCGCCTGACCCGAGAGGAGATCCACCATGCCCGCCCGCGACCACTTCCACTCCGTGATGCGGATCGGACCGGTGCAGATCGGTACCCACCGTGACCGGCACGGCCGCACCCAGCACGCCGCCGTGTGCACCGCCGATCGCTGCGGTTGGTCGTCCGACTTCAGCAGCCGGTCCGCCGCCCAGCTCGCCGCCCGCACCCACCGCTGCAAGGTCCGATGAAGGAGACCTGCCATGGACGTACCGCTCTGGCTCGCCCTGATCGTCGTCGGCTGGCTCGGCGTGAAGCTGATCCGCCCGCCCTGGTGGCTCGTGCTCGTGCTGCTGCTCGGCGGCTATCTCCTCGCCGACAGCCTCCTGACCCCTGTGATCGACACCGCCGTCAAGTAACCCCCACCGAAGGGAGAACCGCCATGCTCCGCCCGAAGATCCCCACCAACCCGTTGCCGACCCGAATCGTCACCGGAACCGTCCGGAGCGACGTCCCCGCCGTGCCCCACCAGACCCCGGCCCCAGCCCCTATGGCTCCCGCACGTCCCACGGTTCAGCTCACGCCCGGTGCCGTCGTCGCCGTCATCGGTGGCGGCACCGCCGTGGTGCTGGTCGTCGGTGCGGTCCTGGTCTCCATGCTCCTCGCGGTCGCCGTCACCGCCGCGTCGCTCGCCATCAGCGCCCTGGTCATTCGGTCGCTCGTGGCGTTGCAGAACCATCGCTGACCGGCTTCCGGGCGGCCTCGATACCGCCAAGCATCCGCCGCCCGGAAGCCGTGCTCCTGCCCGAACCACAGATCCGGAAGGAAGCACCATCATGACCGACCGCACCGCCCGCCGCCGGGGGAGTGCACATGCCTGAATCGCAGCTCGACCGGCTCACCCTCGGTGACCTGCTGAGGGTGGCCTCGGCCCCCGAGTTCCACCGCTGGGAGGACCAGATCCGCCGCACCGGTGGCTGCTCCGACCCGATCCACCTGACCGGTTGGACCCTCACCAAGGACAAGACCACCGGCGAGACCCTTCACCACTACTCGACCGAGACCGAGCCCGGCGGACGTCTCCGCCTCGCCTGCGGCAACCGCCGCGCTTCCCGCTGCCCCTCTTGCGCGTGGACGTACGCCGGAGACACCTACCACCTGATCCGCGCGGGCCTGGCCGGAGACGATCGCCGCGATGTCCCTGCCACGGTGCGGGATCACCCCCGGGTCTTCGCCACCTTTACCGCTCCTTCCTTCGGCCCGGTCCACAACCGTCCCGAACGTGGCTCTTGTCGATGCGGTAGTCGGCACTCGGCAGATGCATCCGAGCTCGGTACCGCCCTGGACCCTGAGACGTACGACTATGCCGGATCGGTCCTGTTCAACAACCACGCCGGCGACCTCTGGATGCGGTTCGCCACTCGCCTCCGACGAGAGATCGCGGCACGCGCCGGACTCACGCAGGCGGAACTGAAGGAAGCGGCTCGGCTCTCGTACGGCAAGGTCGCGGAGTTCCAGAAGCGCGGGGCGATCCACTTCCACGCCGTGATGCGGATCGACGGGCCGGACGGGCCCGGCACGCCACCTCCGTCCTGGGCCACCGTCGACCTGCTCACCGATGCGATACACGCAGCCGCTCAGCACAACTACACCTCGGTGTCCGCACCCGCCGTCGACGATCAGCCCGCTCGTACCTTCCGCTGGGGCACACAACTCGATGTCCGCCCGGTCGTTGCCTTCGGCGACGGCTCCGATGTCACCGAACAGGCTGTGGCGTCCTACGTCGCGAAGTACGCCACCAAGGCGGCGGAGAACACCGGCACTCTGGACCGCCGCATCGGTGAACTCTTCGAACTCGATCGCCACGGCGTCCCTGACCACGCCCGCCGCCTCATCGCCGCGTGTCACCTCCTCGATCCGCTCTACCCCGAACGTCGGTTGTGGGCCTGGGCGCACATGCTCGGGTTCCGCGGTCACTTCTCCTCGAAGTCCCGCCGCTACTCGACCACCCTCGGCGAGCTCCGCCAGGCCCGCGCAGACTTCCGCGCCGCGCAGGAACGGCAGTCCCTCGGCCTGGAGGACCGCGTCCCGGACACTGTGCTCGTCCTGGCCGACTGGCAGTACGCCGGCCACGGTCACTCGCCCGGCGAGTCCGTCCTTGCCGCGACCATCGCCCGTGGTCTCCAGCTCAACCGCGAAACCGCCCGTGAAGCCATGGCGGAGCTGGTCGACGAGGGGGAGTGGTGACCATGGCGCTTCCTCTGCCGAGTCGCTATCTGACGCCTGACGACCTGGTCGAGATGTTCGAGCTGCCCAGCGTCGAGACGGTTTACCAGTGGCGCCGGAAGCGGACCGGACCCCGCGGCTTCCGTGTCGGCCGGCACCTCCGCTTCGACCCCGAAGATGTACGGGCCTGGGTCGACTCCCGCCGGAGCGAGGCGGCTGCCTGATGGCCGGACACATTCAGGACCGCTGGTTCGTGACCGTGACCGGCCCTGACGGTAAGCCGCGCAAGGTGAAATCGGATCGCCACGGCTCCGGGGCTCGGTACCGGGCGCGCTACGTCGGTCCGGACGGTACGGAGAAGTCCAAGAGCTTCCCGGACCGACAGAAGCGGCTCGCTGATCAGTGGCTGGCACACACCGAAGCGGACATGGCGCGGGGCCAGTACATCGATCCTCGGGCGGCCCGGACCACCTTCCAGCAGTACGCGGAGGGTTGGGTGTCTACGCAAGGGGCTGACCCCAACACGCAAGCGTCGATGGAGTCGCAGCTACGGCTGCACGCGTTCCCGTACCTCGGCACGCGCCCGCTCGGATCGTTCCAGCCGGCGCACATCCGCGACTGGGTGCAGCAGCTCCAGGCGAACGGTGTCCGCGGCTCGTACGCCCGGACGATCTACTCCAACGTGCGGGCGGCTCTGAGTGCGGCCGTGGATGATGGGCACCTTCCTCGGAACCCTTGCGCTGCGCGTTCGGTACGGCCGCCGACCGTGGACACGAAGCGCGTCACGCCTTGGACGGCGGAACGGCTCTTCGCTGTGCGCGCGGGCATGCCGGAGCGGTATCAGGCGATGGTCGACCTGGGCGGCGGCTGCGGCCTACGGCAAGGCGAGATCCTGGGCATCGCGGTGGACGCGATCGACTTCCGCTCGGACACGCTGCACGTCGTCCAGCAGCTCAAGCTGAGCCGCAGCAAGCCCGTCTTCGCTCCGCCCAAGGGCGGCAAGCTGCGAGACGTCCCGCTCCCCGGCCCGGTCGCTGACGCACTTCGGGCCCATATGAAGCAGTTCCCGCCAGTCAAGATCACGTTGCCATGGAAGGTCGCGGGCGGACCGCTGGTGACCAAGCGGCTCATCTTCATGGGTCCGCGGGGTGGTCACGTCTGGCGAACCTCGCTGAACGAGGAGGCGTGGAAACCGGCTCTGGCCTCGGCCGGAGTGATTCCAGTCCCAGCGGCTGGTGCCCCGCACGCCGAGTCGCGTGAGAACGGCATGCACGCGATGCGGCACTTCTACGCGTCGGTGCTGCTGGACGCTGGGGAGAACATCAAGGCGCTCGCCGAGTACCTCGGGCACTCCGACCCTGGCCTGACGCTCCGGGTGTACGCGCACCTGATGCCGTCGAGTCAGGAGCGGACTCGGAACGCTGTCACGCAAGTATTCGGCACGGTTGGAGAGAACGGAAGCATGTAGGCGACTACCGGGACCGGGAGGGTTCAGGTGCGCGGTTAGAAGAAGCGCTTAGGAGAAGCGGTTAGAGAACCGCTTAGAGAACCGGTTAGAAGAAGCGCTTAGGAGAAGCGGTTAGAGAACCGCTTAGAAAACCGGTTAGAAGAAGCGCTTAGGAGAAGCGGTTAGAGAACCGCTTAGAAAACCGGTTAGAAGAAGCGCTTAGGAGAAGCGGTTAGAAGAAGCGCTTAGGAGAAGGGGCTTGCCGATCGACTTGCGGAGAGTGGCAACCCTGCTCGCTCCCCTGGTCAACTCCCTGTTGGGCGTGCATGCGTGCAAGCCAAGCTCGCACGCAAGCCAGGGGGAGGCCGGACGGACGAAGGGACGCCAGACACTCGAAGCCGCCACCCGCAAACTAGGCTTTTAGCGCCCCTCATTCAATACGCCCCTGCCCTCACCTGGCGATTTGCTGAAAGGGCACTCGCCTTAATAGGGTTCACATGCAATTCAGGGCCGCTCCCGTGCCGGGGAGCGGCCCTGTCTCCATCAATGCGCCAGCGGAAACCAGCACCTGGAGGACACCCATGCTCGCACGCGCGAGTCTCACTATCCACATCGCCCCGTATGCGTTGCCGATGCCCCTGATCGGTTGCGGGGCGACGGTACTGCCCATCTGGGTCGACATCCCGCTGGGCACGGCTGCACTCGCGGGCTTCTTCATCGCGTTCCGTGTGCGCCTGCGCCTGGCCCGCCGCCCTTCCCAGGTCTGACGGCCCGTTGAGCATCTGACGGCCCATAGACGGCCCAGCGCACCAAAAAGCCCCCCACCAAGCGGAAAACCCGCAGGTGGGGGGCCAGTTCAGCTCTGCTTACTTCTTCTTGCCCTGGTTCTTCACGGCCTCGATCGCGGCCTTCGCCGCGTCCGGGTCGAGGTACGTGCCGCCCGGCTTCAGGGGGCGGAAGTCGGCGTCCAGCTCGTAGACGAGCGGGATGCCGGTCGGGATGTTCAGGCCCGCGATGTCGGCGTCGGAGATGCCGTCGAGGTGCTTGACCAGGGCCCGGAGGCTGTTGCCGTGGGCGGCGACCAGGACGGTCCTGCCGTCGAGGAGATCCGGGACGATGCCGTCGTACCAGTACGGCAGCATGCGGGCGACGACGTCCTTGAGGCACTCGGTGCGCGGGCGCAGCTCCGGCGGGATCGTCGCGTAGCGCGGGTCGTCGCTCTGCGAGAACTCGGTGCCGTCCTCCAGGGCGGGCGGCGGGGTGTCGTACGAGCGGCGCCAGAGCATGAACTGCTCCTCGCCGAACTCGGCGAGCGTCTGCGCCTTGTCCTTGCCCTGCAGGGCGCCGTAGTGGCGCTCGTTCAGCCGCCAGGTGCGGTGGACCGGGATCCAGTGGCGGTCCGCGGATTCCAGCGCGAGCTGCGCGGTGCGGATGGCGCGCTTCTGGAGGGAGGTGTGCAGGACATCGGGGAGCAGACCGGCGTCCTTGAGCAGCTCACCGCCGCGGACTGCCTCCTTCTCGCCCTTCTCCGTGAGGTTGACGTCCACCCAGCCGGTGAACAGGTTCTTCGCGTTCCATTCGCTCTCGCCGTGGCGGAGGAGGATCAGCTTGTACGGTGCGTCGGCCATGGGTCCGAGCGTAATCGAACCCGTACGGGCGCCGCGCGGCCGGTCACAGGGCGGACAGGGCAGGTCCGGCGGGCGGCCGGGAGCGGGACGATTGACGGCAGACGTCAATTGAGTGGCGGACCGGAATCCAGGATTCGTAACGTTCGGACAGCGGTCGGGCCTCTTACCCGCCGCGTTCGTTCCGTACTTCCCTGGGGGGATTCCGTATGTCTGTCGCCGGTCTCAGACGGGCCGCACGCGAATCCGTGTCCGGGCTCCCCGGACAGTTCTGGTGGTTGTGGACCAGCACGCTGGTCAACCGTCTCGGAGCGTTCGTCGCCACGTTCATGGCGCTCTATCTGACCCTGGACCGGGGCTACTCGGCCTCGTACGCCGGACTGGTCGCCGCGCTGCACGGGCTCGGCGGGGTCGTCTCCTCGCTCGGGGCGGGGGTGATGACCGACCGGCTCGGCCGCCGGCCCACCATGCTCATCGCGCAGATCTCGACGGCCGTGTCCGTGGCCGTGCTCGGGTTCATGGTCCACCCGGTGGCGATTGCGGTGGTCGCCTTCTTCGTCGGCATGGCCAGCAACGCGTCGCGGCCCGCCGTGCAGGCGATGATGGCCGACATCGTCCGGCCCGAGGACCGGGTGCGGGCCTTCTCGCTCAACTACTGGGCCATCAACCTCGGCTTCGCCGTCTCGTCGGCCGGTGCCGGGTTCGTCGCCGAGTACAGCTATCTCGCCGGGTTCCTCGGCGAGGCCGCGATGACGCTGGCCTGCGCCGTCGTCGTCTTCCTGAAGGTGCCCGAGACACGGCCGGACAAGCCGGTGGTGGCCGGGCGCCCGGTCGACGACGGCGCGGAGGAGGTCCGGCTCTCCACCGTGCTGCGCGACGGCCGGTTCATGACCGTCGTCGGGCTGTCCTTCGTCATCGCCCTGATCTTCCAGCAGGGGTACGTGGGGCTGCCGGTGGCCATGGGGACGGACGGGTTCTCCAGCTCCGACTTCGGCACCGCGGTCGCCGTCAACGGGGTGCTGATCGTGGTGCTCCAGATCCCCGTCACCCGCTTCATCCAGCACCGCGACCCGCGCCGGCTGCTCGTGGTGTCGTCGCTGCTGGCGGGGTACGGGTTCGGGCTGACCGCGTTCGCCGGGTCGGTCGCGGCCTACGCGCTGACCATCTGCGTCTGGACGGTCGCCGAGATCGTCAACTCGCCGATCCAGAGCAGCCTGGTCGTCCGGCTGTCGCCGGCCCGGGGCCGCGGCCGCTACCAGGGCATGTACACGATGTCGTGGTCCGCGGCCGCGCTGATCGCGCCGCTGATGTCGGGCCAGGTGATCGACCGCTTCGGGGCGCAGTGGCTGTGGGGCGCCTGCGCGGTACTGGGGACCGGGGCCGCGCTGGGGTACTGGCTGCTGATGCGGAGCCTCCCGGGCCGGGACGGGGCGGTGTCCGAGGCCGGCCGGGTCGCGGAGAGCGGCGGGGGAGAGCCCGCTCCCGGGGCCGCGGCCGCCGTCGAGCGGACGGGCTGAGAGCCGCCGCGCGGAGACGGACCGCCCCGCACACGACGCCGCCCCGCGCGGAGCGGTTCGGCTCCGCGCGGGGCGCACTCGGGTCTGTCCGGCGGATCAGGGCCGGACAGACCCCCGGCATTCCGTGGCGGCCGGTCAGCCGCAGCAGCCACCGCACTGGCACGGGGCCCCGGACTGGCAGCCGCAGCCGCAGCCCGAACCGCAGCCGCAGGCGCCGAGCAGGGTCAGGTGCACCATTTCGGCAGGTGCTTCCTGCCGGGGGTCGGTAGTGGGGGAATCGGCCATGGTTCCTCCTCAAGGCGTACAACAGGGCCGTACGTCACGACGGCGCGCGTACGACCGGGGCGTACGGACAAGGCGTGCCGCCCCACCCCATTGCATGCCCAACCCGGCGGGCGCATCAACGGCGCATCTGCGCAGAAACACTTGTGCGACCCGATGCGCCCATGTGCGCCTAAGCGCCCTCCACCGGCGTCTGCTGCTGGATCTCGTCGGCGTGCTCGCCCGTCACCAGGTAGACGACCCGCTTGGCGACCGACACCGCGTGGTCCGCGAAGCGCTCGTAGTAGCGGCCGAGCAGGGTCACGTCGACGGCGGTCTCGATGCCGTGCTTCCAGCGGTCGTCCATCAGGTGCTGGAACAGCGTGCGGTGCAGCAGGTCCATCTCGTCGTCGTCCTGCTCCAGCTGGAGCGCCAGATCGACGTCCTTGGTGATGATCACCTCGGCGGCCTTGGCCATCAGGCGCTGCGCCAGCTGCCCCATCTCCAGAATGGTGGCGTGCAGGTCGTGCGGCACGGCCGACTGCGGGAACCGCAGCCGGGCCAGCTTGGCGACGTGCTGGGCGAGGTCGCCGGAGCGCTCCAGGTCGGCGCTCATCCGCAGGGAGGTGACCACGATGCGCAGATCCGTCGCCACGGGCTGCTGCCGCGCGAGCAGGGCGATGGCCCGTGCCTCCAGGTCGTGCTGCAGGTCGTCGACCTTCTGGTCGGCGGCGATCACGCTCTCCGCGAGCTTGAGATCGGCATCGAGCATGGACGTCGTCGCCCGGCCGATCGCCGACCCGACGAGACGGGCCATCTCGACCAGCCCCTCGCCGATCGAGTCGAGTTCCTCGTGGTACGCGTCACGCATGGAAGTCCCTCTCCAGTCCTCTGTGTAAGGCCGGGGCACGGTTCGAACCCCACGCTGCCACCCTGAGCGGCGTACGCGTCGGCTTCCGGCCGCCCAAGTGAACCAACCCTTGCTCCTCGGTGAACTCTGGGCGACGAGTGTTCGGATACGCACTCGGATGGCTGGGAGAGTCCTCCGGGACCCGCATAACCTTGACGTATGGACGTGAACGCGGCAGTCGCCGCAGCTGCGGCGATCGGCGGTGCGTGTACCGGCGTGATCGCCATGCTTGCGTTCCGCTGGAGCGAGCGCGACCAGAAGAAGCCGACGCGGACCTCCATGCGGCCCGACAGCAACGCACCCCTGCCGCCCGGGGTGGACACGGTCCTGTCCGTGCTCAGCTCCTCGGCGGTCGTGCTCGACGAGAGCGACAGCGTGGTCAAGGCCAGCTCGGCCGCCTATGCGCTGGGACTGGTCAGGGGCGGACGGCTCGCCGTGGACGCGATGCTGAACATGGCCAGGGACACCCGGCGCGACGGCGAGATACGCCAGGTCGAACTGGACCTTCCCCGGCGCGGTACGGGCCGGGGCGAGGCCCTCGCGGTCTCCGCCCGGGTCGCCCCGCTCGGCTCCCGGCTGGTGCTCCTGCTGGTCGAGGACCTCACCGAGGCCCGCCGGATAGAAGCGGTACGGCGTGACTTCGTCGCCAATGTCAGCCATGAGCTCAAGACCCCGGTCGGCGCGCTCTCGCTGCTCTCGGAGGCCGTGATGGACGCCTCCGACGACCCGGAGGCGGTGGAGCGCTTCGCGGGCCGGATGCAGATCGAGGCGACCCGGCTGACCAACCTCGTCCAGGAGATCATCGACCTCTCGCGGGTGCAGAACGACGACCCGCTGGAGGACGCCGAACCGGTCCGGGTGGACGAGCTGGTGGCCGAGGCCATCGACCGCTGCCGCCAGCAGGCCGGCTCCAAGCAGATCACCATGGCTGCGGGCGGCACCGCGGAGCTCCGCATCTGGGGCAACCGCGGCCAGCTCGCCGCGGCGCTCGGCAACCTCGTCGAGAACGCCGTCAACTACAGCCCCGCCCGAACCCGAGTGGGCATCGCCGCCAGGCGACTGTCCGTGCCGGGCGGGGACCAGATCGAGATAGCCGTGACCGACCAGGGCATCGGCATCTCGGAGAAGGACCGCGAGCGGGTCTTCGAACGCTTCTACCGCGTCGACCCGGCCCGCTCACGGGC
Source organism: Streptomyces sp. NPDC002403 (assembly GCF_053593015.1). Taxonomy (NCBI): domain Bacteria; kingdom Bacillati; phylum Actinomycetota; class Actinomycetes; order Kitasatosporales; family Streptomycetaceae; genus Streptomyces; species Streptomyces sp. NPDC002403. The sequence continues at coordinate 135,631 of NZ_JBSFBQ010000014.1, forward strand.
CACCGGTGGCACCGGCCTCGGCCTCGCCATCGTGAAGCACGTGGCCGCCTCGCACGGCGGGGAGGTCACCGTCTGGAGCTCGGAGGGCCAGGGCTCCACCTTCACCCTGCGGCTGCCCGAAGCGGGCTCCGTACGGGAACGGGACCGCAGCTCGGACGGACCGCCCGTCGTCAACGGCGACGAGGGCCCCCGTGGACCCGCTCACCCCGACACCCTTGAACCATTCCCTGCCCCGGAGGTCCTTCCGTGACCCGAGTGCTCGTCGTCGAGGATGAGGAATCCTTCAGCGACGCCCTGTCCTACATGCTCCGCAAGGAGGGCTTCGAGGTCGCCATCGCGGCCACGGGCCCGGACGGGCTTGACGAGTTCGAGCGCAACGGCGCCGACCTCGTGCTGCTCGACCTGATGCTGCCGGGCCTGCCCGGCACGGAGGTCTGCCGTCAGCTGCGCAGCAGGTCCAATGTCCCAGTGATCATGGTCACGGCGAAGGACAGCGAGATCGACAAGGTCGTCGGCCTGGAAATAGGAGCCGACGACTACGTGACCAAGCCGTTCTCCTCGCGGGAGCTGGTCGCCCGCATCCGCGCGGTGCTGCGCCGCCGCGGCGAGCCGGAGGAGGTCACGCCGGCCGCCCTGGAGGCGGGCCCGGTGCGGATGGACGTGGACCGCCACGTCGTCACGGTCGCCGGCGGCAAGGTCGACCTCCCGCTCAAGGAGTTCGACCTGCTGGAGATGCTGCTGCGCAACGCGGGACGGGTCCTGACCCGCATGCAGCTGATCGACCGGGTGTGGGGCGCGGACTACGTGGGTGACACCAAGACCCTCGACGTCCACGTCAAGCGGCTGCGCGCCAAGATCGAGCCCGACCCGGGAGCCCCCCGCTTCCTGGTGACGGTGCGGGGCCTGGGCTACAAGTTCGAGCCGTAAACAGCCGGGTACGCGAACGGCGGAGGGCGCCCCCCGAAAGGGAGGCGCCCTCCGCCGTTCGTCCGCGTGGCGGCGCGTCATGCGCCCGCGTACGGCCCGCGTACGGCCCGCGTACGGCCCGCGTACGGCCCGCGTACGGCCCGCGTACGGCCCGCGTACGGCCCGCGTGCGGTCAGTGGGAGTCCGCCGAGGCGGACGCGGCGTCGCTCGGGGTGACCTCGTCGCTCCCCGACCCTTCCGGGCCGGCCGCCGGCGTGCCGGAGGCGGAGTTGGTCGGCGTCGCCCCGGGCGACTTCTGCGGAGCCACCGGCAGCGTGCTCGGGCCGAAGCCCGTGAAGTAGCTCGTCGCCGGCACGACGAACGCGCCGAGCGGGACCTCGCCGGCCGAGCTGAACTTGAAGACGACGGGCTGCACATTGCCCGCCCTGGCGGCCTCGCGGCCGTTCTCGATCACGGCGGAGGCATTGCCCTTGCCGCCGAGGACCACCGAGCCGCCGGCCGGGACCACGACCTGCCCGGCGCCCTGGGCGGCGTGCAGCTGGACCGAGGCGCTCGAACCCGGCAGCGTGACGGCTTCCAGGGTCTGCGGCTTCGTGCCGTTGTTGAACAGCGTCGCGGAGACGACGGCCGGGCCCTCGGCGGTGAGCTCGGGCTGGGTGACGACGTTCGCGTTCTGGATGCTGATGTCACCGATGGTGGTGGCAGCAGTGTCCGGCCTTACCTTGAGCGTCGCTGCGTCATTGCCCGCACCGCACGCGGTGAGCGAGGCGACCGAGAGGACGATGGCTGTGGCGGCGAGAGCGCCGTGTCGAAGGCTGCGGCTCACGGCGGCGGCAACTCCTTGAACGTTCGGACTGCGGACGGGAGACGGGCGACGTAAAGCCGCCCTAAGGGTGTGTCAGCGGCCTTAGGCTACCGAGCCGCCCCGCCCGCCCCGCACCCGACCCGCCCCTAGGGACTTTCGTTTGGATCGGGCCGGGCCCGCGGACCTCGCAATGGGCCGCGGGCCGCGCATGCCGAAACGGGTCGACACATGCCGTTCACATATCGCCGGTGATCAATTCATGGAGCGCGACGCATTCCGCGCGCATAACCGATCACGCCGGGCCGTTGATCAATTCCATTGATCAACGGCACTTACCTCCGTACGGGTGATCGATCTTCGAACGGAGTACGGAAAGTCCACCATCTGGAATCCGGCAAAACGGGACGTTCAACCCCTTCGGAGGGTGGTCCGGATGTGGGGGACGTGTGTGTTTCGCCCAGCCCGCACAACCGCTCCGACCTGCGAATACCGGCCTCCGAGAACCTTCCGCAGCACGTGCGTGTTGCTGTTGTCAAGCCCCGAGATATGCCCTGACCTGCGAAAACGCCATTCAGGAGAAGCAGTTCTCGTGTTACCCTTGATAGCCACGGAAGGGGTACCTGTCACATGACGTTCAAGGTTGGCGACACCGTGGTCTATCCCCATCACGGGGCCGCGCTGATCGAGGCTATCGAAACTCGCCAGATCAAAGGCGTGGACAAGACCTACTTGGTGCTCAAGGTCGCCCAGGGCGACTTGACGGTTCGTGTGCCGGCGGACAATGCGGAGTTCGTGGGTGTGCGCGACGTGGTCGGGCAGGAGGGGCTGGACCGGGTCTTCGAGGTGCTTCGCGCACCGTATGCCGAAGAGCCGACGAACTGGTCCCGGCGCTACAAGGCAAATCTCGAGAAGCTCGCCTCCGGCGATGTCATCAAGGTCGCCGAAGTGGTTCGCGACCTGTGGCGTCGCGAGCGCGAGCGTGGACTCTCCGCAGGTGAGAAGCGCATGCTCGCCAAGGCTCGCCAGATTCTGGTGAGTGAGCTCGCACTCGCGGAGAACACGAACGAAGACAAGGCCGAGGCTCTGCTCGACGAGGTTCTCGCGTCCTGAACCGGCTCGTGCCGGTCGTAATCAATGTGCCGCGGTGCCCGCTGACAACCGTATTCACGGTATGTCGTCGGGCGCCGCGGCATGTCTGAATCAGGCCGCGGCATGTCTCATTTCTGACGCGGCCTGTCCGGATTACGTCTCGACTCACCGATGCGTTGGCCTCATCGGTGATACCCCCGATACGTTGCTCGCGATCTTGTGTAGCCGATCCCGAGCGACCGGTGCGGCTTGTCCGAATCGACCGGGTGTCACGGAAAGGGCCCGGCCGAGTCGGGGCATGGCGCCCGGCTCGCTTGTGGCCATACCCATGTCGGCTGTGGAAACAAACATGCCGAAGCTTCGGAGTGCAACCGATGTCTGATCAATCGCGTCCGTACCGCACCGCCGCCGTGATTCCCGCGGCCGGCCGCGGCGTACGGCTCGGTCCGGGCGCCCCCAAGGCGCTCCGCTCGCTGAGCGGAACGCCCATGCTCATCCACGCGGTCCGGGCCATGGCGGCGTCCCGTTCCGTCTCCCTGGTCGTCGTCGTCGCGCCGCCGGACGGCGCCCCCGAGGTCAAGAACCTGCTCGACGAGCACGCCCTGCCCGAGCGCACCGACTACCTCGTCGTGCCCGGCGGCGACACCCGCCAGGAGTCCGTGCGGCTCGGCCTCGACGCGCTGCCGGAAGGTATCTCCGCCGTCCTCGTCCATGACGCGGCGCGCCCGCTGGTGCCGGTCGACACGGTGGACGCGGTGATCGAGGCGGTGCGCGACGGGGCGCCCGCCGTCGTCCCGGCGCTGCCGCTGGCCGACACTGTCAAGGAGGTCGAGCCCGGTGCGCCGGGGGAGCCTGAGCCGGTGCTCGGGACGCCCGTGCGGGCCAGGCTGCGCGCCGTGCAGACCCCGCAGGGTTTCGACCGCGACACGCTCGTGCGGGCGCACGCCGCCGTCGCCGTCAGCGGTGAGGGCGCGACGGACGACGCGGGCATGGTGGAGCAGCTCGGCGCGCCCGTCGTGGTCGTACCCGGGCACGAAGAGGCGTTCAAGGTGACCCGGCCGCTGGATCTGGTGCTGGCCGAGGCGGTACTCGCACGCAGGAGGGCGAACGATGGCTTCTGAGGAACGGACCGGGCCCGTGATCCCGCAGGTCGGGATCGGTACCGACATCCACGCCTTCGAGGAGGGCCGCGAGCTGTGGTGCGCGGGGCTGCTCTGGGAGGGCGAGGGGCCGGGGCTCGCCGGGCACTCGGACGCCGATGTCGTCGCGCACGCCGCGTGCAACGCGCTCTTCTCGGCCGCCGGGCTCGGCGACCTCGGGCAGCACTTCGGCACCGGTCGGCCCGAGTGGTCCGGCGCTGCCGGGGTGACCCTGCTGACCGAGGCGGCGCGGATCGTGCGGGCCGAGGGCTTCGGGATCGGCAATGTCGCCGTCCAGGTCGTCGGCGTACGGCCGAAGATCGGCAAGCGGCGCGACGAGGCGCAGAAGGTGCTGTCGGCCGCCGTGGGGGCGCCCGTCTCGCTCTCCGCCGCCACCTCCGACGGGCTCGGCTTCACCGGACGCGGCGAGGGCCTCGCCGGGATCGCGACCGCGCTGGTCTACCGCACCGGCTGACCCCGGCACAGCCCTGACCTGCCGGTACTCCGGGGCCGCACCCTTGTTGCACATCGCTTGCACGTACGCTGGTGCGGCAAGCGATGTGTTGTACGAGGACGGTGGCCCGCGGATGAGCACGACGACCCAGGCGCCGGTACGGGCCGGAGCCGACAGGTACGTACTGCGCACCGCCACCCCCGCCGACCTCGGTGGTGCGCGGGCCGTGATGCTCGACACCGTCTACCGCGACCTGAAGTCCGGCTACGTACCGCGCTGGCACGCCGACATCATCGATCCCGACGCCGCCTATCTGCGCCCCGGCCGCTGCACCCTGCTGGTCGTCGAGTGCGACGGCGAGATCGTCGCCACCGGCGCGGTGCGCGACCGCGGGCCCCAGGCGCCGCCCAATCCGCGGTGGGTCGCCGACCGCTTCCCGTCCGGCACCACCGCCCAGCTCTGCCGGATCTACGTCGCGCCCGGTCACCGCAGGAACGGCCTGGCCCGGCGGCTGGTGCGGGAACTGTGCGACTTCGTCGCGCGGGCCGGCGGCTACGAGGCGATCTATCTGCACACCGACCCGGCCGTGCCGGGTGCCGAGCCGTTCTGGCGGTCGCTGGCCGACGAGGTGTGCGACGAGCGCGCGCTGCCCGGCGGCGGCCAGGGCATCGTCCACTTCGAACTGCCGATGCCGTCGGCCGCCACCCCGCCCGCTAAATGACAATCGTTTTCATATAAGGTCACTGTCATGCCCTCGCCCCGACGCCGTCGCCCCGCGCTGCCGCTGACGCTCTCCGCGGCCGCCCTCCTCGTCCCGCTCGCCACCGCCTGCTCCTCCCCGGACGGCCCCGGCGGCTCCGCGGACGGACAGCGGCTCCGGGTCGTCATGGCCTTCCCGCCCGCCCAGGCCATGTCCCCCTACGGCGACGACGCCGTCACCCTCAGCCGGCTCGCCGTGATCGAGGGCCTCACCACCCTCGACGCCGACGGCGCGGCCGAGCCCGCGCTCGCCACCTCCTGGAAGCGCGACAACGACCGCACCTGGACCTTCACCCTGCGTGACGCCGCCTTCCAGGACGGCGCGAAGCTCAAGTCCGCCGACGTCGTGCGCTCGCTGCGCGCCGCCGAAGCGGCCTCGCCCAAGCCACGGGTCCTCAGCGACACCCGGCTCACCGCCACGGCCCCGGACGCGCGGACCGTACGGATATCCACCGCGGACCCCGACCCGCTGCTGCCCCGGCGCCTGGCCAACCCGTCCCTGGCGATCCTGTCCGAGGCCGCTTACCGGGGCGGCAAGGTGAACCCCGCCGGGCACGCCACCGGACCCTTCACCCTGAGCAAGGTCAACGGCGCGGTCAGCGCGACGCTCCGGCGCAACGACACCTACTGGGGCGACAGGGCCAAGGCCCCCGGCGTCGACGTGAAGTTCGTCGCCGACGGCACCGCACGCGCCAACGCGCTGCGCACCGGGTCCGTCGACGTCGCCGAGTACGTACCCATCTCGCAGGCCGCCCTCCTCGGCGACGGGCTCATCCACGAATTCCCCTCCGCCCGCACCAACGGCCTCTCCCTCAACACCCGCCACGGAGTCTTCGCCGACCCCGCGATGCGCGCCGCCGCCCGCGAGGCCATCGACTCCAAGGCCCTGGTCAAGGCCGTCTACGAAGGCCGCGCCGACACCGCGAAGGGCCTCCTCGGCCCCGGCGTCCCCTGGGCCGCTGCCGACCGCACCGCCCCCACGGACCGGGCGAAGGCCGCCGACAGGGCCGAGGTGGCGAAGACGGAGCAGATCGTCCTCGCCACCTACACCAACCGGCCCGAGCTGCCCGAGGTCGCCACCGTCGTCCAACAGCAGCTCACCGCACGCGGCTTCACCGTCAAGCAGGTCGTACGCGACTACGCCCAGCTGGAGGCCGACGCGCTGGCGGGCAGGTACGACGCGTTCATCCAGGCCCGCAACACCCTCCTGGACACCGCGGACCCGGCCTCCTACCTCGCGTCCGACTTCACCTGCGACGGCAGCTTCAACATCTCCCAGCTCTGCGACAAGCGCGTCGACGCCGCCGTGGACAAGGCCGCCGGCCTCGCCGGCACCGACGCCCGCCACCGCGCCGAGATGAACGCCGAGGCCGGCATCCTCGGCACCGACGCCCTCGTACCGCTGCTCCATGAACGCTTCGTCCAGGGGTACGACGACAGCCACGTCCACGGCGTCTCGCTCGACCCGATGGAACGCACCCTGATCACCGCCGACACCCGCGTCGGGTGACCGGGTGAAGTACCTGGCGGGGCGGCTCGGCACGCTTCTCGCGGTCGTCGCCGTCATCGGGCTGCTGCCCCGGCTCACCCGCACCGACCCGGCGCTCACGATCCTGCACGCCCGCTACGCCGACCGGCCGCCCACCCCGCAGACCCTCGACGCGATCCGCGCCGAGACCGGGCTCGACGGCGGGGCCGCACACGTCCTGGGCGACTGGCTGGGCGGGCTGTTCCGCGGCGACCTCGGCACCTCCTGGGTCTCCGGACAGCCCGTCGCCCCCGACGTGACGGCCGCGCTCGGCGTCTCCCTGACCCTGATGGGCCTCTCGCTCTCCGTCGCCCTGCTGCTGGCCGCCGCGCTCTGCGCGGGCACGCTGCGGCGCGGGGCGCGACGGCGGATCGTCACCGCACGGGCCGGGGTGAGCGCCGCCGTCCTCGCCGCGCTGCCGGAGTTCCTGCTCGCCGCCGTCCTGGCCGCTGTCGTCGCCGTACAGCTCGGCTGGCTCCCGGCGCTCGGCTGGGGCGCGCCCGAGCAGACGGTGCTGCCCGCGCTCGCCATGGGCATCCCGGCGGGGGCCCTGCTCGGCCGGCTGCTGGACGACGCGCTGCCCGCCGCGTTCGCCGAACCGTGGGCGCGGGCCGCAGCCGCGGGCGGACTGCCCGGCCGCCGCGTCGCGCTGCACGCCCTGCGCCGCACCCTGCCCGGACTGCTGCCGCAGCTCGGCCTGGTCGTCGTCGGCCTCACCGGCGGCGCCGTCGCCGTCGAGACGCTGTACGCCGTCCCGGGCCTCGGCGGTACGGCGCTGGCCGCGGCCCTCGCCCAGGACCTCCCGGTCCTCCAGGCCTGCGTCCTGCTCCTGCTGCTCCTGGGCGTCGGCGCGGGCGTCGCGGCCCGCCTCGCCACCCGCGCCCTGCTCGGGCCCGCCCTCACCGACGGGGCCCTCCCGGCGCTGGTGCCCCCGGCCCTGCCCGCCCGCCGGCTGCTCACCGCCGGTGCGGTCGCGCTCGCCCTGCTCTTCGCCGCCGTGACCGTCGCCGGACTGCTGCGCGACCCGCTCCACGTCGACGCCGCGGCCCGCCTCGCCGGCCCGTCCGCCGCGCACCCCTTCGGCACGGACTCCCTGGGCCGCGACGTACTGGCCCGCCTCGGCCACGGAGCGGCCCGTACGGTCCTCACCGCGGCCGCCGTCTCCGCCGTGACGCTGCTGCTCGGCCTGCTCCTCGGGGCGGTCCGGGCCGGGGCGCTCACCGAGAGCGCCAACGCGCTGCCGGCGATTCTCGGCGGCCTGGTCGTCGCGGGCATCGCGGGCCCCGGCCCCGGGGGCGCCGCCGTCGCCGTGGCGGCCGTCGCCTGGGCACCGCTCGCCGCGCACACCTCGGCCCTGTACGCGCAGGAACGGGCCGCCCCGCACATCGCGGCCGCCCGCTCGATGGGCGCCGGGCACCGGCACGTGGCCCGGCGCCACCTGCTGCCCGCCGTCGTTCCCCCGGTCCTGCGCCACGCGGTCCTGCGCGTCCCGGCCGTCGCACTGGCCCTCGCCTCCCTCGGCTTCCTCGGCCTGGGCACGCAGGCACCGGCGCCGGAGTGGGGCCGGATGCTGTCGGAGAACCTGCCGTACGCGGAACGGGCCCCCTGGTCCGTACTGGCGCCCGCCGCCGCACTCGCCGCCCTGGGCGCACTGGCCGTCCTCACGACGGCCGCGACAAGGGGCCGCACCCGCACCCGGGCAGGCGCGGCGTGAACGGGCGGGGGGCGGGGCCCTTGCCGCGGCCGTCTCCCCGGACCACCCCGCAGAAACCCTCGGCGTGGTGACCCCGTGACCGCCGGACCCACCCTCGGGGCGGCAGTGCGGACCACCCCCTACCTCCGCCTCCTCACCGTCACCCAGTTCGCCTTCAACATCGGCTTCTACGCCGTACTGCCCTACCTCGCCACCCACCTCGGCACCGGCCTCGGCATGGCCGGCTGGCTCGTCGGCCTCGTCCTCGGTCTGCGCACCTTCAGCCAGCAGGGCCTCTTCGTCGTCGGCGGGGCCCTCACCGACCGGTACGGGCCCCGTCCCGTCGTCCTCGCCGGCTGCGCCCTGCGGATCGCCGGCTTCGGATGGCTGGCCTTCGCCGGGTCCACCGCGACCGTCATCGCCGCCGTGGTCCTGATCGGATTCGCCGCCGCGCTCTTCTCGCCCGCCGTGGAGTCCGAGACCGCCCGCGAGTCCGTCCGGTACGAGCAGGACACCGGAACGCCACGCGCCCAGGTGCTCGCCGTGTTCTCCGCCGCCGGACAGGCCGGTGCCTTCATCGGCCCGCTGCTCGGCTCGCTGCTCCTGCTGCTCGGCGCCGGATTCCGGGCGGCCTGCCTCGCGGGCGCACTGGTCTTCGCCGGCGTCCTCGCCGGACACGCCCGGCTGATGCCGCGCCGGGCCCCCATCACCCGGACGGCCGAATCCCGGCGCTCCCTGCGCGAGGTGTTCGGCAACGGCCCCTTCCTCGTGCTCTGCCTGGCGTACAGCAGCTACCTGATCGCTTACAACCAGCTCTACCTCTCGTTGCCCGCGCAGGTGGAGGAGGCCACCGGTGCGCAGACCGCGCTCGGCTGGCTGTTCGCGCTCTCCTCGCTCCTGGTCGTCTGCGCCCAGCTGCCCCTGACCCGCTGGGCCGCCCGCCGCATCGCCCCGCGCACCGCGCTCGCCACCGGCCTCGGGACCGTCGCCGCCGGGTTCGCCGCCGTACCGCTCACCCCCGGCGGCCCCGCCGGACTGCTGCCCGGTGCCACGCTCGTCGTGCTGCTGACCCTCGGCCAGATGCTGCTGGTCCCGGCCGCGCGGGGCCTCGTACCGGATCTCGTCGACGACCGGCGGCTCGGCCTCGCCACCGGGGCGCTCTCGTCCGTCTCCGGGCTCGCCGTGCTCGGCGGCAGCGCCGCCACCGGGGCACTGCTCCAGGCGCCCGGCCCGGTCCGCTGGGCGGCGCTCGCCGCCGTGCCGCTCGCCGGGGGAGCGCTCGCCCTGACCCTTCCGGTGGGCAGGACCGGGAAGCAGGAGCGGTGAAACGGGGTTGGGGTACGGGTAGAGGCACCACCGATCCCACTGGAGGACGTACGCCATGCCCGCCGCACTCTCCACCGAACTCAAGGCGCTCCTCGACACCCCCGTCTTCGTCACCGTCGTCACCGTCCAGCCCGACGGCAGCCCCCAGGCATCCCCGGTCTGGGCCAAGCGCGACGGCGACGACGTGCTCATCTCGACGTCGGTGGGCCGCCGCAAGGAGCGGAACCTGAGCCGCGACCCGCGGGTCTCCGTCGTCGTGCAGCCCTTCGCCGCCCCGTACACCTACGCCGAGATCCGCGGCACCGCCGCCCTGACCACCGAGGGTGCCGAGGAGCTCATGGACGAGCTGTCCCTGAAGTACACCGGCAAGAAGTTCGCGGAGTTCAACCCCTCGGCGGCCGCCGACGACGCCGAGCGGGTGATCGTCCGGATCACCCCGCGCAAGGTCGTCGGAAGCATCTGAGGAGCCCCGCCGTCACGAACTCGTCCCCGCGATTCCCCAAGGGGTCGCGGGGCACTGGTGCGCGCCCACTACCCTTGAGGCGTGACTATTCGCCTGTACGACACCAGCGCCCGGCAGATCCGTGACTTCGTACCGCTCACAGCGGGCTGTGTCTCGATCTACCTCTGTGGCGCGACCGTCCAGGCCGCCCCGCACATCGGGCACATCCGGTCCGGGCTGAACTTCGACATCATGCGCCGCTGGTTCGCCTACCGCGGCTACGACGTCACGTTCGTCCGGAACGTCACGGACATCGACGACAAGATCATCGCGAAGTCGGCGGAACAGGGCCGCCCCTGGTGGGCCATCGGGTACGAGAACGAGCGGGCGTTCAACGCCGGTTACGACGCGCTCGGCTGCCTCCCGGTCACCTACGAGCCCCGCGCCACCGGCCACGTCCCCGAGATGATCGAGATGATGCGCGGCCTGATCGAGCGCGGTCACGCCTACGCGGCCGACGGCAACGTCTACTTCGACGTGCGCTCGTTCCCCGGCTACCTGGAGCTCTCCAACCAGGACCTGGACGACCTGCGCCAGCCGTCCGGCGAGGGCGAGACCGGCAAGCGCGACCAGCGCGACTTCGCGATGTGGAAGGCGACCAAGCCGGGCGAGCCCAGCTGGGAGACCCCCTGGGGCCGCGGCCGCCCCGGCTGGCACCTGGAGTGCTCCGCCATGGCGCACAAGTACCTCGGCACCGCCTTCGACATCCACGGCGGCGGCATCGACCTGATCTTCCCGCACCACGAGAACGAGATCGCCCAGGCCAAGGCGTACGGCGACGAGTTCGCGAAGTACTGGGTGCACAACGGCTGGGTCACCATGTCCGGCGAGAAGATGTCGAAGTCGCTGGGCAACTCCGTGCTGGTCAGCGAGATGGTCAAGGCCTGGCGCCCGATCGTGCTGCGCTACTACCTCGGCACCCCGCACTACCGGTCGATGATCGAGTACAGCGAGGAGGCCCTGCGCGAGGCCGAGTCCGCGTTCGCGCGGATCGAGGGCTTCGTTCAGCGCGTCACCGAGAAGGCGGGCGAGACGGTCGAGCCCGCCACCGAGGTGCCGCCGGCCTTCGCCGAGGCGATGGACGACGACCTGGGTGTCCCGCAGGCGCTCGCGATCGTCCACACCACGGTCCGGCAGGGCAACTCCGCCCTGGCCGCCGACGACAAGGAGGCCGCGGTCGCCCGGCTCGCGGAGGTCCGCGCGATGCTCGGCGTCCTCGGCCTCGACCCGCTCGACGAGCACTGGGCGGGCGAGAGCGACCGCGGCGACGATCTGCACGGCGTCGTCGACACGCTCGTACGCCTCGTGCTCGACCAGCGTCAGTCGGCCCGCGAGCGCAAGGACTGGCCCGCCGCCGACGCCATCCGCGACCAGCTCAACCAGTCCGGACTCGTCATCGAGGACAGCCCCACCGGACCGCGGTGGACACTCGGCCCGCGCCAGTAGTCCCCACCATGTGCCGCCCGGCGTTCCGGGCGGCACACTTCACTTACGTACGCATGTCTGAGAAGCAACGAAACAGGTAGGTCATGGCCGGGAACAGCCAGCGCAGGAACCGCCGCACGTCCAACAAGAAGGGCGCGCAGGTCGGCAGCGGTGGGCAGCGACGCCGTGGCCTCGAGGGCAAGGGCCCGACGCCGCCCGCCTCCGCCCGCAAGGGACACAAGAAGAACCGTGTCGCCAACGCCCAGGCCAGGCAGGCCGCGGCCCGCCGCCCCGCCCCCCGGCGCGGCGGCGTCAAGGGCACGTCCGAGATGGTCGTCGGCCGCAACCCCGTCTACGAGGCCCTGCGCGACGGCGTCCCCGCGACGACCCTGTACGTCCAGCAGTACATCGACAACGACGAGCGGGTCCGCGAGGCGCTCCAGCTCGCCGGCGCGCGCGGCAACATCAACCTGATGGAGGCCCCGCGCCCCGAGCTCGACCGGATGACGAACGGCCTGAACCACCAGGGCCTCGTCCTCCAGGTCCCGCCGTACGAGTACGCGCACCCGGAGGACCTCACCGCCGCCGCCTACGACAACGGCGAGGACCCCCTCATCGTCGCCCTCGACGGCGTCACCGACCCGCGCAACCTGGGCGCGATCGTCCGCTCCGTCTCCGCCTTCGGCGGTCACGGCGTGGTCGTGCCCGAGCGGCGCGCGGCCGGGATGACGGCGGGCGCCTGGAAGTCCTCGGCCGGCACGGCGGCCCGTACGCCGGTCTCCCGGGTGACGAACCTGACCCGCGCCCTGGAGGGCTACCAGAAGGCCGGCCTCACGGTCGTCGGCCTCGCCGCCGACGGCGAGCACACCGTCGAGGACCTGGAGGAGCTCGCCGGGCCCGTCGTCATCGTCATCGGCAGCGAGGGCAAGGGCCTCGGCCGCCTCGTCGGCGAGACCTGCGACTACCGGGTCCGCATCTCGATGCCGGGCGGCGCGGAGTCGCTGAACGCGGGCGTCGCGGCCGGGATCGTCCTGTACGAGGTCGCGCGGCGCCGGGCCTGAGGCCCATCCGGCCGGGGGCGGCCGACCGGGGTCCGTCCGGCGGACAGGGCCCGGACGCCCCCCGCCGGACCCCATTGACGGGCCTCGGACACATCGGGCCCGTCAAGGCAGTGTCCTAATCACACATCACTCGGTTAGATGAGTGTGGACACCAGAACGCCCCGGTTCGACGAACAACCAGCCCTGAGCATGGCCAAGGTGGACTGCGACCCTGCGCAGGTCATCGTCAACCACGCCAGCTTCCGGGTGCAGCTAGCCCCCGGCCAGCGCCCGCGGCTGCGCGGTCTGGCCCCCGCCGGCGCACCCAGGATCCCCGCCATGAGCGGCGCGGGAGCGGCCCGCGGCCGACGCTCGCCCGTCGTGTGGAGCGGCAGGTCCGCCCCCGGCGACCCCGGCGCCACCGGGCTCCTCCAGGCCGTACGGAACTCCACCGCGGGCCGCCCGGGCGCCGGATACGACCCCTACGCGGCCCCCGGGTTCGACGGCGGACCCGGCAGCGGCAGCACCCAGCTCATCGACGTACTCGAAGAGACCCAGCCCAACCCCGTCGTCACCGCCCCCCACCAGCCGGGCCGCTACGGCAACGGGCCGCTGCTGCCGCCCATGCGCCGGGCGGTCGGCGCCTACGACACCGCCGACAGCGCCCCGTACGCACAGGACGCGTACGACGAGGACGGGTTCGACGAGGAGACCGGGGCCCGGAGCGGGCACCAGGGCAGCGACTCCGTACGGCACGCGTACTACCCCGGCCGCCGGATGAACCTCGGCGTCGTGCTGCTGCCTCTGCGGGTCTTCCTCGGCTTCATCTCCATCTACGCCGGCATGGGCAAGCTCTGCGACCCCGTCTACTTCGACGGCGGCGACCGCGGTTCCATGGTCAAGTGGCTGACCTCGCTGCACCCCTGGGCGCTGGCCGAGCCGCTGCGCGACTTCGCGCTCTCCCACCCCGTCGGCGCCGGACTCACCGTCGCCTTCCTCCAGGTCGTCGTCGGCGTCCTCACCGTCCTCGGCCTCTGGCAGCGCGTCGCCGCCTCGTTCGGCGCGCTGCTGTCGGCGGCCCTGCTGGTCACCGTGAGCTGGCGCACCGTCGCCGCCTACGACGCGCCCGACATCATCTACCTCGCCGCCTGGAGCCCGCTGATCATCGCGGGCGCGCCCGTCTACTCCGTCGACGGACGGCTCGCCGGTGAGGCCTGGCGCAGGCTCGGCCCGCGCTCGGCGATCTGGGACCTGCGCCGCCGGGTGCTGCGCCGGGGCGCCGTCGTCGCCTCCGTCGTCGTCGGTCTCACCCTTCTCGTGGGTTCCGTGCTCGGCGGCGCGGTCCGCTCCTCCGAGGTCGTCACCGTGCCCGGCCCGAACGGCGACCCGACCAACCAGCTCCCCGGTTCCCCGCTCCCGCAGGAGTCCCGCGGCGGCCGGGCCTCGCACACGCCGGAGGGCCGGCGCCCCTCGCCGTCCCGCAGCGGCGCCGCCACGACGCCCTCCACCGCACCGTCCACGCCCGCCACGGGCACCGTCCGCGAGTCCGGCCAGGCGGCCGGTGCCGGTCAGCCCAGCCAGACCCAGGGCACCGGCACGGGACAGCAGACCCCGCAGCGGACGGCCCCGCAGCAGCCCCCGTCCAGCAGCTCCGGCCCGTCGTCCTCCGGCACCACCGGCACGGGCGGCGGTTCCACCGGTGGCTCGGACAGCGGCGACTCGACGGGCGGCACGTCCGGTGGCGGGCAGAACCCCATCGGCGGCCTGCTCGGCTGAGCGTCGCGCCCCGGCACACGGCGAAGGGGCGGTCACCGGTTTCGTACCGGTGACCGCCCCTTCGTCATGTGCCGGGTCTTCCCTGCCGCTACTGCCCGTCGAGCTCCCTGGCGGCCTCGGTGAGGTCCTTCGCCGTGTCGATGGCCCGCCAGTACGCGCCGTGCGGGAGCGGGTACCCGGCCAGCCTGCGCTCGCGGGCCAGCCGGGGGAACGTCGTCCGCTCGTGGTCGCCCCGGTCCGGCAGCAGTGTCGTGAACTCCGGCGAGAAGACGTACACACCGGCGTTGATCAGATACGGCGAGGGCGGCGACTCGATGAAGTCGGTGATGTGCCCGAACGCGTCCGTCTCCACGGCACCCCACGGGATACGGGGACGGGCCAGGGCCAGGGTGGCGGTCGCGTCGCGCTCGGTGTGGAACGCGGCCATCTCGCGCAGGGAGAAGCGCGTCCAGATGTCGCCGTTGGTGGCGTACCAGGGCTGCTCGGGCTCGGGCAGCCGGGCGGCGGCGTACTTCAGCCCGCCGCCGCGGCCCAGCGGCTCCGACTCCACGACGGTCGTCACGCGCAGCGGCAGCACCGCCGAGTCCAGCCACTCCTGCAGCACCTCGGCCAGATGGCCGCAGGACACCACGGCGTCGGTCACGCCCTCGGCGGCCAGCCAGGAAAGCTGATGGCCGATGATCGGAGTCCCGGTGCCCGGGATCTCGACCATCGGCTTGGGGCGGTCGTCGGTGTACGGGCGCAGCCGCGATCCCTGGCCACCCGCCAGAACCACGGCCTGCGTCGGATACGTATGCATGCCAGGCACGATATGCGGTGCCTGGTGCGGCCGGTCAGCTGAACCGGGCGACGCCCGAGGCGAAGGACGTGTCGCAGACGGGGCGCGAGAACCGGTGGGCGTGCGTGGGGCCGTACTTCTCGACGGCCGCGCGGCCCAGTGCCCTGGCGATCGACATGCAGTGCCGGGCGAGCGAGGGCCGGCCCTCGACGGAGCGCTGGAGGTCCGTCAGCGCGACACCCGGGTCCTTCTCACGGAGCTCCAGGAGCAGCCGGTCGCGGAGGGCGTCCTGCGGGGTGCGCGTCTTGGCGCGCTCGGAGATGTCGTGGGCCGACGCGGTCAGGACCTGGGGCTCGGAGTCGTGTGCTGCCCACGGCACGCTGGTGACGGCGAGGGTCCCGGAGAGGACCATCACGACGGGCAGGACGAAGGCGAGGGATCGGCCGATGCGGCGCGCAGTCTGGGTCACGCAGCGAGCGTAGCGGGCAGTAATGATATGGCGACATTTCGTCACCCTTGCGGGGGATGGTTCGAGGGTGTTTTTCGAATCCGGTGTTGACGAACGGTGGTGAAATGACCGGTGTGCCGGGGAATCCGGCGCCGTGCGGATCCAAACCCGATCATGCCCCATGGCGCGCGAACGGCCCCGCACGCGGAACGTGCGGGGCCGTTGTGTCGCGGGTGTGCGGGCGTCAGTCGGTGAGACGGGCACCCGTCGAGGTCGAGAAGACGTGCAGCTCGTCCGGGCGCGGCACGACGTGCAGCTTGGTGCCCTTCTCCGGGACGGCGCGGCCGCCGACGCGGACGACCAGGTCCTTGTCCTCGCCGCCGACCCGCGCGGAGCCGTAGACGAAGCCGTCGGCGCCGAGCTCCTCGACGACGTTGACCGAGACGGCCAGGCCGGCCGGGGCGTCGGCGCTGTCCTTCGAGAGGGACTTCGCGGCGGCACCGCCGTGCTCGACGATGTCGAAGTGCTCCGGGCGGATGCCGACCGTGACGGTCGTGTCGCCCTTGTCCGCGGCGGCGGAGAGCGCCTCGCGGGAGACCGGGACGACGCTGTTGCCGAACTTCACGCCGCCGTCGGTGATCGGGACCTCGATCAGGTTCATGGCCGGGGAGCCGATGAAGCCGGCCACGAAGAGGTTCGCCGGCTTGTCGTACATGTTGCGCGGCGAGTCGACCTGCTGGAGCAGACCGTCCTTGAGGACCGCTACACGGTCACCCATGGTCAGGGCCTCGACCTGGTCGTGGGTGACGTACACGGTCGTGATGCCCAGGCGGCGCTGGAGCGAGGCGATCTGCGTACGGGTGGAGACACGGAGCTTGGCGTCGAGGTTCGACAGCGGCTCGTCCATGAGGAAGACCTGCGGCTCACGCACGATGGCACGGCCCATCGCGACACGCTGACGCTGACCACCGGAGAGCGCCTTCGGCTTGCGGTCCAGGTACTCGGTGAGGTCCAGCATCTTGGCGGCCTCTTCGACCTTCGCCCGGATCTCGGTCTTGTTGACCCCGGCGATCTTGAGCGCGAAGCCCATGTTGTCCGCGACGGTCATGTGCGGGTACAGCGCGTAGTTCTGGAACACCATGGCGATGTCCCGGTCCTTCGGGGGAAGGTGCGTGACGTCGCGGTCACCGATGCGGATCGCGCCGCCGTTGACGTCCTCGAGACCCGCGAGCATGCGCAGGGAGGTCGACTTGCCACAACCGGAAGGACCGACGAGGACGAGGAACTCACCGTCCGCGATGTCGATCTCGAGCTGGTCCACGGCCGGCTTCGTGGAGCCGGGGTAGACGCGGGACGCCTTGTCGAACGTGACACTGGCCATGCTGGATCTTCTCCTCCACCGGCAGGAACGTGCCGGACGATCCGAGTGCGGGAGTGGTCTGGTCCACTTGAGTGAACCTTCAGCGACGCTACCTGGCCATTTGGAATCTGTCAGTAGTTCGAAGGGCGCGAAATTTTGGGACCGCGCAGGGTGCGGTGTTGGTTACACTGCTCCGGCACGCCTCCTTAGCTCAGCTGGCCAGAGCAACGCACTTGTAATGCGTAGGTCGTCGGTTCGAATCCGACAGGGGGCTCTGCGTGAAGCCCAGGTCAGATGCGCTCTGACTTGGGCTTCTTTCGTTCAGCGGACGGCGATGCGGACGGCCGGACCGCAGTCCGCGACCTCAAGTGGTGTGCGGCTCGATGCGTACGATCTGGCGCATGGGTGGGCTCCGTATGAACGCGGTGTACTGGGGCGGATACGGCGTGGTGATGGCGGCCGCGCTCATGGCGGGTTGTCCGGCGATGGCGGCGACGGCGCCGCTCCTTGTCGTCGCCGCGTTGGTCGCCGTCGCGGCGGCGATGTTTCCCGCGCTGTGGTCGCCGCGCACAGCGCACTGGGTCCCGGCCATCGTGTCGGGCGCCTGCGCGGTGTCCCAGGTGACCACTTTCGCCTTCCAGGGGCCGGTCGCCGGTGAAGCGGAGACCTGGTTGCTGGTGGAGAGCGTCGGCCTGACGGTGCTGGTGGTGCCGGCGGTGCGCAGGCCCCGTGGGCGCACCGCGCTGCTGCTCACAGTGCTCCTGACCGCGACCATCACGGAACTACCGCTGCGGATGCTGCTGAGGGCGGATCCACCGGCTACCTTCGAGCAAGCCGTCAAGCTCTGTCTGGCCTGGCTGGTGTTGGCCGCGGCGGCCAACGGCACCGGCTGCTATCTGCGGGTTCTGGACGCGCGCGGCAGGGCGGCGCTGGCCGCTGAGCGACGGACCCAGCGACTCGAACTCGCCCGGGATCTCCACGACTTCGCCGCCCATGACGTGACGGGGGTGGTGGTCCTCGCGCAGGCCGCCCAGGTCCTGGTGGACCAGGACCCGAAGCGGGTCGGGGAACTGCTCACGCACATCGAAGAGGCGGGCAGGCAGGCCCTGTCCTCGCTGGACCGCACCGTGCACGTGTTCACCGGTGACGACGAGGCGACGGACCGGCACGGGCGGCATGCCGGGGAGACGGCCGATGCGGGCGGCGATGCGCTCCGCCCGCGTCCGCGGGACCTGGACGGGCTGAAGGCGCTGACCGACCGGTTCGCCCGCACGGGCGGTGCGGCGGTGCGGCTCGATCTGGCCGACGGCGCCTTGGCCGACCTCCCGTGGCGCGTCAGCGAGTTGGGATACCGGGTGGTGGTGGAGGCGCTCACCAACGTACGGCGGCATGCCCCCGGCGCGTCCGAGGTGTGCATAGCGGTGTCCCGTGCGCCCTACGGCGGCATGGACACGCTCAGCATCGCCGTGATCGACGACGCGCCGCATGCCGGCTCGGGGGAGGCCTCGGGGGAGGGTTCGGGGGAGGACTCGGGGGAGCCCGGGGAGCCCCGGGGGCCCGAGCGGCTGGGCGGTGGGACCGGCCTGGCGGATCTTCGAAGGCGCGCGGCGGACATGGGGGGTGAACTCGCCGCGCGTCCGCACCCTTCGGGGGGCTGGCGGGTGAGCGCGCTGCTGCCGCTGGTGGCATCGGGGCCGGCAGCGGCAGCGAAGAAGACCGGCCGAACGGCTGATGCCACGGAAGCAGGCGCTGAGCGACCATGAAGGGGCCGGCCGAGGGGTGCGGTCCCTGATCCGGTGATACACCCGGGCGGGAGATTACTGGTCAGGAGATTCGGGGGGATCTTCCGGATGATTCGCATTCGCATGTCTGCCGAGGATCTGACGTGTATTCGTATCGGCTCGGGCCTTGGTCCGGAAATCGAGGCGATTTTCGCGCTGGAAGTCCTGCAGGGGAGTGCGAACCACCTTCAGGCGTGGCGCAATGGTGTGCGTGAAAGGCTTTCCTTGCAAGGGGATCTGGCGGCCCGTCTTGATCACCTCGTTCGGACACCAGGAGTGTTCCGGGACGTCCTGAGGATCTGGACGGGCGACCACGGCATGGCATCGGGTGAGAACTCAATGCCTTTTCGGTCGCACGCCGAGGCAAGGGAATTGGTACGGGATTTCTGCCGTGTGGCCGTGGCGCCCGGCTGGCCCGAGATCCAGGCGCGCATCGACGCCGAGACGGACGCCTGTCGGCAGATCGCGGGCAGTGCCGGAGTGAAGAGGCTGCTGAGCAGCTTGCATCCACGAATTCGCTGGCAGGGCCAATGCCTTGAGATCCCTGCGGACGAACCGAGCGAGGTCGTCCTGGACGGCCGGGGGCTGGTGCTCGCTCCCTCGCTCTTCCTGCAGAGTGCGGGAGAGATGCTGGTGAACGCCGAGGGGGCAGGGAACGGTGTCCCGACGCTGGCCTTCCCGGTGCGGTTCGACCCGCGCCGGGAAGTCCTGCTGACCGGCGAGTCCGACGGCGCCGTCACCGCACGCGACAGACAGCAGTCGCTGGGGGCGCTCGTCGGGCGGACCAGGGCCGCGCTCCTGCGCGCCGTGCTCGACGAGTCCACCACCGGCGAGCTCGCCGACTCGCTCGGGGTGACAGCCGCAGCGGTGAGCCAGCATGCGGCCATCCTTCGATCAGCCGGACTCATTACGAGCCGTCGCAGCGGCAGCAGCGTGCTGCACACGGTGACGATGCTGGGCCTGCATCTGCTGCGTGGCGAGAGCACCCGGCGAGCCGGTCGTCGAACCGCCTCCGGTGCGCGGCTCACGGCCCGGGCCTGAGGCCCGTTTCCCAGGCCCAGGCGGCGATCTCCACCCGGTTGCGCACGCGCAGCTTGCGCTGCAGGTTGCTCAGGTGGGACTTGACGGTGCCCAGTGAGATGAAGAGTTCCGCGCAGATGTCGGCGTTGGTGAGCCCTTCGGCCACCAGGGTGGCGATCTCCTCCTCGCGAGCGGTCAGAGGTTCCACCGGTTCGTACGGGCGACGACGCGGTTCGGTATAGCGGCGCAGCAGCCTCATCGTGATCTCGGGGCTGATGAGCGCGTCGCCGGCGACCGCGGATCGTACGGCCTCGGCGAGCAGCGCGGGCCCGGAGCGTTTCAGGAGGAAGCCGCACGCGCCGTAGCGCAGTGCGGTGTGCACGTACTCGTCGAGGTCGAACGTGGTCACCACGACGACCTTCACGTCGGGGGCGACGCCGACCAGTCGACGGGTCAGTTCCAGGCCGTCCATGCCGGGCATGCGGATGTCGGCGAGCAGCACGTCCGGTCGCAGTTCCCGGACGGTCTCCAGTGCGCCGGGTCCGTCGGCGGCCTCGGCCACGACCTCCAGGTCCGCCTCGGCTTCCAGGATGTGCCGGAAACCCTCGCGGACACTCGCCTGATCATCCGCGACCACTATGCGCGTCTTCATGGCCGCATCATGCCACGGGGGGTGTGCGCCGATGGCTACTCGTTATGGCCGCGGTAATGGATTCAAGGTGGCGCTCATCGCGCTCGCCCATCGCTTTTTCTCGCCGCGGTCATCTCCGGCTTGGTGAATTTAGTGACCGCTAAATGGTGTTGGTGCGGAGATTCGAGATGGGGAATCGTAAGTGTCGTCACCGGGGCGCGGATGTCCGGAGACGGAGAAAGGGGGGTGGGTGTCCTGTGGGCGCGAGATACGGGTCGTGTGCGCTTGCGGATCCAGCGTGGTACGAGGCGTTGGGGCGAAGTGGTGACGAGGAATCCGGATTCTCCGTCAGCGGGTCCGGACCGCCTGCCTTCCGGCCGGCGGCAGGCCATGGGGCGTACTCCCCCGAAGGGTAGGAAATCGTAATGTCCTCAGCACCGACCGTACCGACACAACCCCTTCGCATTCCAGGGGTCGTACGGTTGTTCACGTCCGAGGTACGGGTGCATCCGGGGCGCGTCGCCGGAGCCGCGGTGGCCTGTGCGGTCACCGCCGCCGGTGTCGGTGCGTGCCTGGTGCTGATGACCGGCGTGAGTGGCACGGGCCATGCCGAGAACTCGGCCGCGGCGGCCACCGCCGACAGCGCGCAGGACCTGCTGTCCGTGTTGCTCACCCTGCTGCTGATGTCCGCCGTCCTGGTGACCGGGTCCACGGTCTCGCTGTGGACGGGCCAACGCCTCGGCCAGTTCGCCGTGTTGCGGGCGCTCGGGGTGTCGGCCCGCCGACTGCGTGCCATGGCGATGCTGGACGTGGCCGCGCTGTCGCTGCTGTCCGCGGTGGTCGGCGTGGGCGTCGGCCTCCTGCCCCTGGCCCGGTTCGTCCGGCAGGTGATGGCCGACAACGACCTGTACCCCGCGGCTGCCGGGCTGCCTTCCCCCGCCGTGACCGTACTGGAGGCGGCCGCGGTCTGCGTGGGAACCTCTGTGGTCGCGGTGGTGGCGGCGCTGACCGCTGTCCTCGCGGCGGGCCGGGTACGCCCGATCGACCTGCTCAAGGACGACGCTCTGGCGATGGCGCCGAGCCGACGGAGCCCGGTGCGGCTCGGCATCGGTGTCGCACTGCTCGTCACGACGTGCCTGCCGCTGCTGGTCCTGATGGTCGTGCCCATGCTGCCGGGGATACTCAAGGCGGCGCTGGCCCCGGGCTTCGCCCTCATGATCATCCCGGTGCTCGCGGTACTCGCCCCGTGGTACGTGCCCCTGCTCGTGCGGCCTCTCGGCGGGCTGCTGGGACTGCTCGACGGACGTGTCGGACGGATCGCGGCCGCCGGGCTGCGGGCGGCACCCGTGCGTACGACCGCGGTCGCCGTGCCCGTGCTCCTCGCCGTCGGGCTCGCCGCGACGATGCTCGGCACCGGAGCGACCATGGGCGAGGCGGTGCGGGACCAGACCGAGCGCGGCCTGCGGGCCGACGGTGTGGTCAGTGCCGAGCCGGAGCACCGGCTGCCGGCCGGCGCCACCTCCTTCCCCGGAGGCACCGCGACTCCTCTCGTGCACACCACGGTCACCGCTCCGAAGACCTTCTACGACGACAGCCCCGAGCCGGTCCGCGCCTGGGGCGCCGACGCGCGGGCGCTGCCCGGGGTCCTCGACCTCGACGTGGAGCAGGGCCGCCTCGACGCGCTCACCGGAAGCAGCTTCGCCGCCGGTGCCACAGAGGCCGAAGGGCACCACTGGAAGATCGGCCAGACGGTCGGGTTGCGGCTTGCGGACGGCAGTTCGCACCGGCTGCGGCTGGCCGCCGTCTACCGCCGTGACCTCGCCTTCCCCGAGTTCCTGCTGCCCGGCCCCCTCGCGATGGCCCACACCCCGGATGCCTACGCCGAACAGATCCTGTTGCGCGGCGACATCACGTCCTGGCCGAGGGCAGCAGGCCAGGAGGTGGCCTCGCGCTCCACGTATCTCGCCGACCTCGCACCGCGCAGTCCGCAGGACGACCTGGCCGCCCATCTGATCGTGGCAGTGGTCAGCGGCTACGCGCTGCTCGCCGTCGCCAACACCTGCGCCCTGGCCCAGCGCGACCGCCGCGCTCAGCGGGCGCACCTGCGTGCCCTGGGGCTCACCCGGTGGCAACTGCTGCGCTGTGTCCTGTACGAGTCGTCGGGCGGCGCCGTCGTCGGCGTGGTGCTGTCCGCGCTGACCGCACTGATCTGCCTGACTCCGCTGGCCGCCGCGCTCGGCGTCCATGCCGTGCCGACGCTCGACCTGCCCTGGACGCTGGGCGTGCTCGGCGCCGTACTGGCCGCGGCGGCGCTCGCCTCGGCCCTGTCCGCACGCCCGCTGCGTGACATCCGTGAGCAGTTCGCGGGCAGTGCGTCATGACTCGCCCCTCGCGCCTCGCGCCCGCCGCCTACGCGAGGACTCGGCACCCGAGCAGTGCGTCTCCTCGCCGCCGCGACCGCCCTGAAGCCCCCGGGCCCCACGGCGGGCACCCCCGCACCACCCCGATCACCGATGAACCCGAGGAGCACGGCATGACCTCACCCCGCCCCTGGCCGGTCGGCGTCCCGCTCCACCGCACGCCGCCCCCGGACCCCGCGGCGGCGGCCTCCGCCGTGAACCTGACCAAGGTGTACGGGCAGCCGGACGCCCAGGTCGTCGCCCTCGACAGCGTTTCCGTCGCGTTCCGCCGCGGCGAGTTCGCCGCGATCATGGGGCCTTCGGGTTCGGGCAAGTCGACGCTCATGCACTGCCTGGCCGGACTCGACTCCGGCACATCGGGCGGGGCCTGGCTCGGTGACGTGGAACTGTCGCGCCTGGGCGATCGCGCCCTGACCCGGCTGCGCAGGGAGCGGATCGGCTTCGTCTTCCAGGCGTTCCACCTGATCCCGGCACTGACCGTGCTCGAGAACATCGTGCTGCCCCTGACCGTCGCCGGACGCAGGCCGGACCAGCAGTGGCTGCGCTGGGTCATCGACACGGTGGGCCTCGCCCACCGGCTCGGTCATCGCCCGGCACAGCTGTCCGGAGGACAGCAGCAGCGGGTCGCCTGCGCGCGCGCCCTGGTGGGCCGCCCGGAGATCGTCTTCGCCGATGAGCCGACCGGGAACCTGGACTCACGAGCGGCCGCGGACATCCTCGGGTTCCTGCGCCGGTGCGTGCGCGAGCTGGGCCGGACCGTCGTCATGGTCACCCACGACCCGCTCGCGGCCAGCCACTCCGACCGCATCGTCTTCCTCTCCGACGGCCGCATCGTCGACGAACTGGCCCGCCCCACACCGGACCTCGTGATGAGCCGCATGCGGCAGTTCGACACGAGCATCGGCATCGGCCACTGGGCAGGGCCCGACGCGGGACCGTGACCGGTCCGGCGAAGTCCGTCACCTGCCGCCGTCACCTGCCGCCCACGCAGGACCGGTCGGTCCGGTCGTCAGCGGAATGATCCGAAGCGTTCCGTGACGACCGGCAGCCGGTCCGCGGCCAGGGCGTGTGCGGCGGCCCGGGGGGTGCTGTGCTCGGCCTCGGCGCGGGTCAGGATCCGGTCGACCAGGGCGCGCATCGACCTGCGGGTGTACGTGAAGGCCTCGTCGGCGTCGGCGCCGATGTCGCCGAACAGGGTCCACCACCACCAGGCGTTGGTACCGGAGTTGACGACGACGTCCGGCAGCACGGTGATGCCGCGGGCGGCCAGCAGGGCCTCCGCCTCGGGCACCACCGGCATGTTGGCGGCCTCGACGATCCAACGGGCGGTGATGTCCGCCTGGTTGGTGGTGTCCACGGCGTACGAGACGGCGGCCGGGACCAGCACCTCGGCGTCGGCGGTCAGCCAGGCATCGGCCGGCAGTTCGCGGTCCTCGGCGCGGAGCGCGGCGCGATCCACGGTGCCGTGGCCGTCGCGGGCGGCGAGCAGCGCCTCGACGTCCAGGCCGGCGGGGTTGGCGACGGTGCCCTTGATGTCGGCGACCGCGACGACGCGGAGCCCGGCGCGGGACAGGAAACGGGCGGTGGCGCCGCCCATGGTGCCGAGGCCCTGCACCGCGACCCGGGTGCCCCGGTGGGGGACGCCGGCCCGGTCCAGGGCGGTGAGCACCGATTCGGCGACCCCGCAGCCGCCCACCAGTTCGTCCAGGCCGATGCCGTCCACGTCGATGGCGAACGCGTCGGCGAGGCGCCGCCGGGCGGCCTCCTCGTCGTCGAGGAGGGGGTAGACCGCCTGGACGGAGGAGACCAGGCCCGCCTCGGCGGCGGCCCGGTCGACCAGGTCCTGGGTGAGCCCCAGGTCCTCGCCGGTGGTCCAGAACTGTTCGATGTAGGGGCGTACGGCGCGCAGGTAGCGGACCAGGACGCCGTAGGCGGCGGGATCGCGCGGGTCGCAGTCGATGCCGCCCTTGGCGCCGCCCAACGGGATGTAGCGGCCCCGGGGGTTGTAGTGCAGCACCTCCTTCATCGTCATGCCGCGGGCCAGGCCGGTGACTTCCTCCAGCGTGCAGCCGGCGCGCATCCGCAGACCGCCGCTGGAGACGCCGCGCACCAGACGGTCGATGACCAGGTGCCCCTGGTGCCCGGTCTCCTGGTCGGTCCAGGTGAGGGAGATCAGGGGAGAGGCGGGGACGGTGGTGGTCATCGGGGGAGCTCCTCGGGGACGGCGATCAGGGTGGGGCCAGGGGTGTGCAGGGCCCGGCGCAGGGCCCCGGCGAGCGCCTCGGGCGATTCGGCGCGTACGCCGTGGCCGCCGTAGGCGCGGGCCAGGGCGGGCAGGTCGACCGGCGGGAGGTCGACGGCGGTGGGGCGGTCGCCGCGCGATGCCATCTCGTCGCGGATCTCGCCGTAGCCGCCGTTGTCGAAGACCACGACGGGCAGCGGGAGCCGCAGCTGTACGGCGGTGGCCAGTTCCTGTACGGAGAACTGCAGGCCCCCGTCGCCGCTGAGCGCGACGACCGGCCGGGCGGGGTCCGCGGTCCTGGCGCCGATGGCTGCGGGCAGTGCGTAGCCGAGCGTGCCGAAGCCCGTCGGGTGCAGATAGCGGCCCTCGGGGGCGATGGGCAGGTGCGGGAGCGCGCCGTAGTAGCAGCACTGGGCGCTGTCCGAGGTGAGCACCGTGTCCGCCGGGAGCACCGACCCGATGGCCGCCAGGTACGGCAGCAGGTGGGTGTCCCGGCTGCGGGTCTCGGCGTTCCGCTCCTCGCGCAGGGCGGCGACGGACCGGTGGACTTCGGGGTGCGCCCCGGCGGTTGCGGGGAAAGCGGCCAGCAGGGAGCGCAGGGTGTGGTGGGCGTCGCCGACCAGGGGGATGTCCGCGGGCGGGCCCGCGTACATCTGCGTCGGATCGATGTCGGCCCGGACGAGGGTGCCGGCGAGCGCGGGCAGCGGCTCCCACAGATCGGACTCGGCGAGTTCGGTGCCGACGGCGAGCACCACGTCGCGCTCCGCCAGCCAGCGCCGGACGGCCCGGCTGTGCAGGGAGACGCCGAGCGACAGCGGGTGGGTCTCCGCGACGATCCCCTTGCCGTTGGCCGAGGTCACCACGGGGGCGCCCAGCTCCTCGGCCAGCCGCAGGCACTCGGCGGCGGCGGTGCGCGCCCCGCCGCCGAGCACGATCCCGGGCCGGGCGGCCGAGCGCAGCGCCCGGGCCGCCGCCGAGAGCGCGTCCGGGTCCGCCGTCGCGGGGGAGAGGGGCGGGGCGGTCCGTACCGGCCCGGCCGGTTCCACGGCGGTGAGCAGGTCCAGGGGTATCTCGATGTGGACGGGGCGGGGGCGCCGCGTACGGAAGAGGGTGAAGGCGCGGGCGACCGCCACGGCGATCTCCTCGGCCGAGGACACCCGGTGGCTGACGGCCGCGACGCCCCGCAGCGCCTCGGTCTGGCTGCGCATCTCGTGGAGCAGCCCGGTCGACTGCCGCGGGTGGCGCAGCGGCATGCCGGGTGAGACGACGAGCAGCGGGACGCTGTCGGAGTACGCCTGGCCGACGGCGGCCGCGATGTTCAGCAGGGCCGGGCCGGTGGTGGTGATCGCCACGCCGGGCCGGCCGCTGACCCGGGCGTAGGCGTCGGCGGCGTAGCCCGCGCCCTGTTCGTGACGGGGGTTGAGGTGGGCGATGCCGTGGGCGGCCAGGTGCCGGTAGATCTCCAGGTTGTGGGTGCCGGGGATGCCGAAGGCCTGGGTCACCCCGTGCGCGGCGAGCGCCCGTACCAGGGCCTCCCCGCCGGTGAGGCCGTCGCGCGGTGGCGGGGCATGGGTGGTCGCGGGCGGTTCCGGCATGGGGTGTCCAGGCACTGCACAGGCTCCTTACTGAATGAGTAGTCAGTATTTGGAGTGTGGATCGCCTGTGTCAATGCATGCGGGTACTGAACGTATGTTCAGTTATCGGGGCGGGAGCCGCATCGCCAGTCCGTCGAGGACGACCTCCAGGCCGTACGCGAACTTCGCGTCGCGGATCTCCTCGGGGGCGGTCTGCGAGGGGGTGCCGAAGGTGCCGGCGAGGTGGACGTGTTCGGCCGCGGCCTGCTGGGCGGCGGGCATGAGGCGGGCGATGAATTCGGCCTCGGTCTCGCCGGAGCGGGCGACGGTGGTGAGCCAGGCCGCCTCGGTGGTGCTCGTGCCGATCACGTAGGTCAGGACGGTGTCGATCGCGCGGCTCGGCTCCGGGAAGCCGACGGCGGTGAACAGTGCGGCCAGCCGGTCGGAGAACGACATCAGGTTGGGGCCCAGATAGGCGAGGCCGGCCTGGCCGAGGACCGAGGCCAGCCAGGGGTGGCGCAGGGCCGTCGAGCGGAAGGACCGGGCGGCCTCGGTGGCGGCGGCGCACCAGTCCGGGTTGTCGGCGGGCGGCACCGTGATCTCGGCGAAGACCTCGTCCACCGCGAGTTCCATCAGCTCGTCCTTGGTCGCGACGTGCCGGTAGAGGGAGGTCGCGCCGGCGTTCAGCCGGGCGCCGAGCTTGCGCATGCTGAGTGCGTCGATGCCGTCGGCGTCCAGCATCGCGACCGCCTCGCGGACGATCGCGGCCCGGCTGAGCGCGGGCTGGTCGGCTTCGCGCTGCTGCCGGGTCCACACGGACGGGATCGGGTTGGTCCTGGCCGCCATGACGTCTCCTTCTGGTCGGTGCGCCGGAATCCGGTGGCGCGAAGCAGGTGCGTACGCCGTTCGCATCGAGCGTACATGAGGGGTGGTTGCGTACGCCGTACTCGTCTGCGTACAGTGTGCGCATCGAAGGAACGGTGTACGCAACCCGGAGGGGGAGTCTCATGGAGACCGTCTTGGAGACCCGTGATCCACGCCGCTGGTGGATCCTGATCGTGCTGTGCCTCAGCTCGCTGGTCCTGGTGGTCGACAGCATGGCGCTGACCGTCGGGGTGCCGTCGATGACCGAGGATCTCGGCGCGAGCGCCCAGGACACGCAGTGGATCCTCGACTCCTACATCCTGGTCTTCGCCGGGCTCCTGCTCACCTCCGGCAGCCTCGGCGACCGGTTCGGCCGCCGGAAGGTCATGATCATCGGGCTGCTGCTCTTCGGGGCGGCGTCACTGGCCGCGACCTTCTGCGCCAACCCCGGTGAAGTGATAGCCGCCCGGGTCGCGATGGGCGTCGGCGGTGCCCTGATCATGCCGTCGACGCTGTCGATCCTCATCACCGTCTTCGACGACCGGGAGCGCAACAAGGCGATGGCGGTGTGGAGTTCGGTGTCGATGCTCGGCCTGGTCGGCAGTCCGGTGCTCGGCGGTGTGCTGATCGACCACTTCTCCTGGCACTCGATCTTCCTCATCAACGTCCCGGTCGTCGCGCTGGCCGTCCTCGCGGGCCTCACCCTCATGCCGGAGTCGAAGGGCCCGTGGCAGAAGGCCGACCCGCTCGGCGCGGTGCTCTCCGCCGCCGGCATGACCGCCCTGGTCTGGTGGATCATCGAGATCCCGCAGCACGGCGCCTTCGGCGGCCGGTCCGTGATCACCCTGGCCGTCGCGGTCGTCTCCCTCGCCGGATTCGTGGCCTGGGAGAACGTCACCTCCGCGCCGATGGTGCCGCTGGTCCTCTTCAAGCACCGCAACTTCAGCGGCGGTTCGCTCTCACTGACCCTCGTGCAGATCGGCAACGGCGGCCTGCTGCTGGTCTTCACCCAGTACCTCCAGTTCGTGCTCGGCTACTCGCCGATCAAGGCGGGCCTGGCCTTCGTGCCGCTGGCCGTGGCGGCACTGATCGGCAACTTCGCCGGCACCGCGCTCGCCGCGAGGACCGGCAACCGCGTGCCGGTGTCGGCCGGGATGATCGTCATGGCCGGTGCCTTCGCACTGCTGACCTCCGTCTCGCCCGACACCGGCTTCACCGTCCCGGCGGTCGCGCTCGGCCTTCTCGGCCTCGGCGCGGGCCTCGCGATGCCGGCCGCGATCGGCGCGCTGATGGGCACCATCCCCGCCGAGCAGGCGGGGGTCGGCTCGGCCCTGAACGACACCATCCAGCAGGCCGGCACCGCGCTCGGCATCGCGATCCTCGGCTCGCTCCTCTCCAGCGGCTTCGCCCGCGAGATGCCCGCCGACGCGTCCGGGCAGGCGAAGCGCTCGATCACCGACGCGCTGTCCCTGGCCCACGGCGACACCGGCCTGGTCCGGGCCGCCCGGGAGGCCTTCACCTCCTCGATGTCGACCACCTTCACCATCAGCGCGATCGGTGTCCTCGCCGCCGCGGTCCTGGCCGCCCTGGTCATGCGCGACACGAAGCCCGAGCCCGCCGCGGCGGAGGAGGCCGAGCTCGTCGCCTGACCCCCGCGAGGAGGCCGACGTCCCTGACGGGGCGCCGGCCTTCCTCCGTTCCCGGCTCCGGGCCCCGTCGCGGGCGACCGGAGCCGTTCGGCCCATCCGCCCTTGCCGGCCGTCATCCGGATGCGTAGGCCGGAAGGAGGGAGGGGGACGGTCGAGGGGCGTGTTGTGCCCGGCCGCCGGGCCGAGTCCCTAGCTTGCCCGGCATGACGCTGAGACATTTCGGTGCTATGACCAGGGGTCGTGGCCGGAGTCGTGGACAGAACCGGCTGGGGAGACTGGCCGCGGGCGGGCTCGGTGTGCTGGGGCTGGTGGCCGCCGGTCTCGGCCTGCCGGGCCAGACGGCCGCCGCGCAGCCCGTGGGCGTACCGCTGGTGGACGAGACGTTCACCGGGGCCGACGCGAACGCGGAGTTCGAGGCGTTCGGGCCCGCCTGCCTGACCGGTGCGCCCCAGGCCCCGGCACCGGGCCCCGGCACCCACCCGCTCACCGGCTGCCCGGCCGGCGCGACCGGTCCCGTACCGCCGGACAACGCCGCGCCGCACGGCTACCTCCGGCTGACCGACGCGTCCAACGACCAGTCCGCCGCGGTGCTCTACAACCACGCGCTCCCGGCGAACCAGGGCCTGGTCACCACCTTCGACCAGTGGCAGTACGGGGGCACCACCAACCCTCCGGCCGACGGCATCTCGTTCTTCCTCATCGACGGTGCCGCGTCGCTGACCGCGCCCGGGGCCTTCGGCGGCAGTCTGGGCTACGCGCAGAAGCTCCCCGACGACGACCCCGGCGAGACATTCCTGCCGGGTGTCGACCGCGGCTACCTCGGGGTCGGTCTGGACGTCCTCGGCAACTACTTCGGTGACTGGGAGCACCGGGGCAACGGCTGTGCCACCCGCTCCCCGGCCGGTACGTCCTTCCGGATCCCGGCGCCCGGCGCGAACATGGTGACGCTGCGCGGGCCGGGCGACGGCACCGAGGGCTACTGCTTCCTCACCGCGACGACCAGCAACTTCTCGACGACCGGGCCTTGGCCCTCCACGCTGCCGGGGCAGTTGCAGGGGCCGACCACCTCGGTGCCGCCGGACTCCACCCCGCAGGAGGCCGAAGCGCTGCTGGAGCCCTCGCGCCGCACGGTGACCGTCGAGATCTCCCCGTCGCCGAACCCGGTGGTCACGGTCTCGATCGACTTCCACGACGGCAACGGCACCCGGCAGGTGCTGTCGACCCCGGCACCCCAGCCGGTGCCCAGCACCTACAAGTTCGGCTTCGCCGCGTCGACCGGGCTGTTCACCGACGTCCACCTGATCCGCAACGTCAGCGTCCATCCGGCCGCCGCGCTGCCCCAGCTCAACCTGGTCAAGCAGGTCTCCCAGAACCCGCCGCTGCCGACCCCGGTGACGCCGGGCACCAAGGTGCCCTACGAGTACGTGGTGACCAACAGCGGCAACGTCCCGCTGACGAATGTGAACGTGACCGACGACCGGGTCACCGGCATCATCTGTCCGAAGACCACGCTCGCCGTGGGCGAGACGATGACCTGCACCGGCAGTTACACCGTCACCCGGGCGGACGGCGCGGCCGGTTCGGTCACCAACACCGCCACCGCGCACGGGCGTGACAACGGCACCCCGATCGAGTCGCCGCCCGACGACGTCACCCTGGAGGTCCAGTCCGGGCCCGGGGTCCGGCTGGAGAAGTCGGCCGACGACACCCGCGTCCACGAGGTCGGTGACGAGGTGACGTACACGTACACCGTCACCAACACCGGCCCCCAGGAGCTGACGGGGCTCACGGTCACCGACAACCGGGTGACCGGTGTGACCTGCGGGGCGACCACCCTCGCCCCGGCCGGACAGCCCGGTGACAGCACCACCTGCACCGGTACCTACCGGATCACGGACGCCGACGCCGGCGCGGGGTCGGTCACCAACACCGCCACCGCGCACGGGCGGTCCGGCGGCGAAGCGGTGGAGTCGGAGCCCGACGAGGTGACCGTGCTGGTCGCCTCCGAACTGGGGCTGCGTCTGGTGAAGTCGGCCGACGACACCCGTGTGTACCGGGCCGGTGACGAGGTGACGTACACGTACACCGTCACCAACACCGGCAACGCGACGCTGACCGGCGTCGGGGTCACCGACGATCTCGTGCCGGACGTGACCTGCGAGGCGACCACCCTCGCCCCGGGGGCCACCACCACCTGCGTCGGCAGGTACACCGTCACCGCGGCGGACGCCGCGCGGGGCAGGATCGTCAACGTGGCCGCCGCGCACGGGCGGTCCGGCTCCACCCAGGTGGAATCGGAGCCCGACAGCGTCACCCTGCGGGCCGAGGCCGGGGCCGAGCCCGGGTTGCGGCTGACGAAGACGGTGGACGACTCGCGCACGTACAAGGTGGGCGACGAGGTGACGTACACGTACACCGTCACCAACACCGGCTCCCAGGAGCTGACGGGGATCTCGGTCACCGACGACCGGGTGACCGGTGTGACCTGCGAGGCGACCACGCTCGCCCCGGCCGGGCGGCCCGGTGACAGCACCACCTGCACCGGCACCTACCGGGTCACGGCCGCCGACGCCCGGCGCGGCGAGGTCGTCAACCGCGCGGTGGCCACCGCCGAGAACGGGACCGTCCGGTCGAACCAGGACCAGGCCCGCATCTCCGTCGCGAAGAAGCCGTGCGACGACAAGCACGACAAGAAGTGCAGGCCGAAGCCGTGCGACGACAAGCACGACAAGAAGTGCAGGCCGAAGCCGTGCCACGGCAAGCACGACAAGAAGTGCAGGCCGAAGCCGAAGCCGTGCCACGGCAAGAGCATCTGCCACATGCGGTGACACGACCCCCGCAGAGCTGACCGAACGAACCACGGGCACCCGCCACCACCCGGTGGCGGGTGCCCGTCCGTTCCTCCGGTCAGTGCCGCCCGGCCAGCCGGTCCGCGGCCTTCGCCACCGGGTCCGTGCCGGCCCGCGGCGAGGTGAGCTCGCGGCGGTCGGCGGCGCGGTAGGCGGCGTACATGCCGTGGACACCGATCCAGCGGAAGGGCTCCGGCTCCCAGCGGCGGACCTTGTGGCCGACCCAGGGGAGGGCGGTCAGCTCGGTGGGGCCCGACTGGCCGGAGTCCTGCTGGATCAGGTCGCGCAGGGTGCGGGCGGCGAGATTGGTGGTGGCGACGCCGGAGCCGACGTAGCCGCCCGCCCAGCCGAGCCCGGTGGAACGGTCCAGGGTGACCGTGGCGCACCAGTCGCGGGGGACGCCGAGCACGCCGGACCAGGCGTGGTCGATCCTGGCCCCGGCGGTGGCGGGGAAGAAGCGGACCAGGATGTCGCGGAGGGCCTCGATGGTGGCGGGCTGGGTACGGCCGTCATTGTCGGTGCCCGAGCCGAAGCGGTACGGGACGCCGCGGCCGCCGAGCGCGATGCGGTCGTCGGCGGTGCGCTGGGCGTACATGTAGGCGTGGGCCATGTCGCCGAGGGTTTCGCGGCCCTCCCAGCCGATGGTGTCCCAGACCGACCGGGGGAGCGGCTCGGTGGCGATCATCGAGGAGTTCATGGGGAGCCAGGTGCGCCGCTGGCCCTTGAGGTTCGCCGTGAAGCCCTCGGTGCAGCGCAGGATGTACGGGGCGCGGACGGTGCCGTACGGGGTGTGCGCGTGCTTGGGCTCGATCTCGGTGACGGGCGTCGACTCGTGGATGGTGACGCCGAGCGCCTCGACGGTCGCGGCGAGCCCCTGGACGAGTTTGACCGGGTGGAGCCGGGCGCCGTGCGGGGTCCAGGTGGAGCCGACGGCTCCGGTGACGTTGACCCGTTCGCAGGTCTCGCGGGCGCCGCGCAGGACGCGGTCCGTCTCGCCGAAGGCGATCTCGACGGAGTGGAAGTCCTTGAGCCTGGCCAGCTGTGCGGGGGTGTAGGCGACTTCGAGGACGCCGCCCTGATGGATGTCGGCGTCGATGTTCTCCTCGGCGGCCACCCGTACGACCTCGTCGACCGTCTCGTTCATCGCCTGCTGGAGCCGGACGGCGGCCTCGTGGCCGTGGAGCTTCGCGTAGCGGTCGCGGCCCGCGATGCCGTTGTAGAGCCAGCCGCCGTTGCGCCCGGAGGCACCGTAGCCGCAGAACTTGGCTTCGAGGACGGTGATGTTGAGGAAGGGGACGGCCTTCTTGAGGTAGTAGGCGGTCCACAGCCCGGTGTACCCGCCGCCGACGATGCAGATGTCGGCGGTGGCGTCGCCGGGCAGGGGCTCCCGGGCCAGAGGAGTGCCCTGGTCCGCGTACCAGAACGATATGCCGCCGTTGACGGTGCTGACGGTGCTCATGTTGCCCCTGCTTTGTCCGGTGTGAAGCCCTGTTGGCTCTCGGGCGGGACGTTACTGCGCGGGAGGCGTTTTCGTCCCCTGCCGGGACCGGGTGATCGGATAGCACCCCAGGCCGATGAGCACGGCGATGAAGTGGCCGAGGTCGGTGAAGGTGCGGCCGGTGATGAGCGGGATGCCGTAGAAGACGAGGACGGCGAAGAGGTACACGTACCGCCAGGGCGCCGGGACGCGGTACGTGAGCACGGCGACGACCCCCGCCAGCGCGTAACTGACACCGATGTCCAGGGTGTTGGCGGCCGACGGCGGTACGTGCCCGTGCCGGATCGCCCAGGCCAGGACGCCTTCGCTGGACAGGGAGGCGAGGACGTGCGCCAGGACGACCACGGTGAGCCAGCGCAGGGTGCCGAGCCAGCGCTCGGCGGGGGCGTGGAAGACGGTGTACAGGAGGGCGTAGGGAAGCCAGTGGCCGCCGTCGGTCCAGAAGGCGCTGGCGAACAGGACGCGCACGGGGTCCTGGGTGAGTTCGTGGATGTTGGTCGAGCGCTGGCGCAGGAAGTCCTCTTCGAAGTCCGGTGACATCTGGTGGACGATGACCGTCGTGACGAAGAGCGCGGCCAGCCAGACGTAGGTGCCGGGTGCGCTGCGGATCCAGGAGCCGACGCTGCGGATCCACGAGCCGGCGGTGGTGCGCTGCCGGGTGGGCGGTGCGGGGCTGCTCGGGGTCATATCCGATTGACGCACGGCCCCGGGACCGGTGGCGTGACCGACATTCCGGAAGGGGGCGGAGCGGGCGGGGCAGGGGGCTCTGCTTACGCTGCCCCCATGATTCGTACCGCTGTCCCCGCCGATGTCCCCGTCATCCACGCCATGGTCCGTGAGCTGGCCGAATACGAGAAGGCCCTGCACGAGGCGAAGGCCACCGAGGAGCAGCTGCACGAGGCGCTGTTCGGTGAGCGGCCCGCCGCGTACGCGCACATCGCCGAGTCGGACGACGGCGAGCCGGTCGGCTTCGCGCTGTGGTTCCTGAACTTCTCGACCTGGCGCGGGGTGCACGGCATCTACCTGGAGGACCTGTACGTACGTCCGGAGCGGCGTGGCGGCGGGCACGGGAAGGCGCTGCTGACGGAGCTGGCGCGGATCTGCGTGGAGCGCGGCTACGAGCGCCTGGAGTGGTCGGTGCTGGACTGGAACGCCCCGTCCATCGCGTTCTACGAGTCGCTGGGCGCGCGCCCGCAGGACGAGTGGACGGTGTACCGGCTGACGGACGGGGCGCTGGCGGAGCTCGGCGTGCAGCGGTAGGCGGACCCGCCGATCCGGCCCCCGCGCATCGGCGCGGGGGCGTTGTCAGTGGCATGGGTCACGATGGAGGGCATGGCACGCAGCAACAGCAGGAAGACGGACACCATCCCGGCGGCCCGGCGTCCGGAGGTGCGGCTCCCACCGCTCGTTCCGTACGACGGCGGGGGCCTGGAGCCGGACGGGGACTACGACGGGCTGCGGTTCGAGGGGTCGGATCTCGCGGACGAGTCGGGTCCGGGTGCCCGGTTCATGGACTGCGCGCTGGACGGCTGTGCGCTGGACCGCGCGGAGCTGGTCAGGGCCCGTTTCATCGACTCGGTGCTGACGGGCGTACGGGGCGTGGGCACCGATCTCGCGGGGGCGTCGCTGCGGGACGTGGAGGTGGTGGACGCCCGGCTGGGCGGGGTGCAGCTGCACGGAGCGGTGCTGGAGCGGGTGCTGGTGCGCGGCGGCAAGATCGACTACCTGAATCTGCGCAAGGCCCGGCTCAAGGACGTGGTGTTCGAGGGCTGTGTGCTCTCCGAGCCGGATTTCGCGGACGCGCAGCTGGTGCGGGTGGAGTTCCGCGACTGTGTGCTGAAGCGGGCCGACTTCAGCTCCGTACGGATGGAGGCGGTGGACCTGCGCACGGTCGCGGAGCTGGACATCGCGCGCGGGGTGGAGCGGCTGGCGGGTGCGGTGATCAGCCCGGCACAGCTGATGGAGCTGGCGCCGGCGTTCGCGGCGCAGATCGGGGTGCGCGTGGAGGCCTGAGGCCTTTCGTCCGGATCGGGCCGGATCGGGGAGCGGCGTCCGGCGCGTGCGGTCGCGAGGCGGAGAAGGGGGTCAGACCCGGGGGAAGCGGGCCTGGAGGTCCCAGATCACGGGGTTGTCGGCGAGGCCCTCGTGCATGTCGGCGAGGTCGGCGATCAGGTCGTGCAGGAAGTCGCGGGCCTCGCGGCGCAGCAGCGAGTGGCTGAAGGTGAGCGGGGGCTCCTCGCCGGGCATCCAGTCCGCCTCGACGTCGACCCAGCCGAAGCGGCGCTCGAAGAGCATCCGGTCGGACGATTCGGTGAAGTCCAGCTCGGCGAACTGCCGCCGGTGCGAGCGGTTGCCGCGCGGGTCCTGATCGATCTGCTCGACGATGTCGCACAGCGCCCACGCGAAGTCGAGCACCGGCACCCATCCCCAGGCCGTGGACACCTCGCGGTCCTCCTTGGTGTCCGCGAGGTAGACGTCCCCGGAGAACAGATCGTGCCGCAGGGCGCGGACGTCCGCGCGGCGGTAGTCGGTCTGCGGGGGGTCCGGGAAGCGCCGGGAGAGGGAATAGCCGATGTCGAGCACGCTTCGATGGTGTCATGCCCGAAGGCACGCCGGTGCCGGGAGACCTTCCGAGAGGTCTCAGGGCAGCAGCCGCTGCTCCTTGGCGACGGCGACGGCGCCCGCGCGGGTGTCGACGCCGAGCTTGTCGTAGATCCGGCCGAGGTGGGTCTTGACCGTGGCCTCGCTGATGAACAGGGCGCGGGCGATGTCGCGGTTGCCCAGGCCCTGGGAGAGCTGGGCCAGGATGTCGAGTTCGCGGTCGGTGAGGGTGGGCAGCGGCTTGCGCATCCGGGCCATGACGCGGCTGGCCACCGGCGGGGAGAGCGTCGTGCGGCCCTGGGCGGCCGAGCGGATCGCGGCGAAGAGCTCCTCGGGGCGCTCGGCCTTCAGCAGATAGCCGGTGGCACCCGCCTCGATGGCCCGGGTGATGTCGGCGTCCGTGTCGTACGTGGTGAGGACCAGCACATGGACGCCGGTGGCGGCGATGCGGCGGGTGGCCTCGACGCCGTCGATGCCCTCGCCGAGCTGGAGGTCCATCAGGACGACGTCCGGGGTGAGCTTGGCGGCCAGGGCGACGGCCTCCTCGCCGCTGCCGGCCTCGCCGACGACCTCGATGTCCGGTTCGCTGCCGAGGAGGGCGAGCAGACCGGCGCGCACGACGACGTGGTCGTCGCAGAGCAGGATCCGTACGGGCGGCGTCGCGGTCATACGAGGTCCTCCGGGGTGGTCGGCGGGGCGGCGGGGGTGAGCGGGACGGCGGCGGACAGCACCGTACCCTCGCCCGGCACCGACTCGATCGTCAGCGTGCCGCCGAGCTGCTGCAGCCGGGCCCGGATCGCGGGCAGCCCGTGACCGCGCACGCTGCCGGTGGCGCGGGTGGCCTCGGTGGGGGTGAAGCCCTGCCCGTTGTCGGCGATGTCCAGGACGACCCGGTCGCCGAGGTGGGTCAGCGTCAGCGCCGCCTCCGTCGCGTGCGCGTGCTCCTTCACATTGGCCAGCGCGCCCTGGGCGATGCGCAGGAGCGCGGACTGCGTGCGGTCGGGCAGGGCGGTGTGCCCTTCGCCCTCCACATGGCAGCGGACGGTGAGCCGGCCCTGCCCCTGCGCCGTCTCGCGGGTGGCCAGTGCGTGCAGGGCCGCCTCCAGGCCGCCGCCCTCGGCGAGATCGGCCGGCGCCAGGTCGTGGACGAAGCGGCGGGCCTCGGCGAGGTTGCGTTCCGCGATGCCGGTGGCGGTACGGACATGGCGGCGGGCGGTCACCGGGTCGGTGTCCCAGGTGCGGTCGGCTGCCTGGAGCAGCATCTGCTGGCTGGACAGGCCCTGCGCCAGGGTGTCGTGGATCTCCATGGAGAGCCGCTGGCGTTCGGCGAGGGTTCCCTCGCGCCTTTCGGTGGCGGCCAGTTCGCGGCGGGTGCGCAGCAGGTCGTCGATGAGTTCGCGCTGCCGCTCGGACAGTGCGCGCTGGCGTTCGGCCTGACGTTGCATATGGACGAATACCGCCGTCGCGACCGCCGCCACGGCGGGCGGGGCGAGCACCAGATTCGGGTCGAAGCCCTCGGCCAGCCGCAGTTGCGCGGCGACGACGAACAGCGTGAGCAGGGCGACGAGCGCCAGCGCGGCGCGTGGCGGCAGGATGCGCAGCCCGGTGAAGAAGAGCGGCACCGCGCACCACGCGAAGCTCGGCGCGAGGACGACCAGCACCATCCACACGGCGACCAGCACCCCCAGCCACACCAGCGAGCGCGGCGTCGGACGCGAGCCGAGCACCGGCCCGAGCACGTACAGCACGGCGAGGGCGACGGAGAGCGCGATGATCCACGGGGTGCGGGCCTCGCCGGGGTGGCGCAGCAGGAAACGGGTGAGAGAGGCGCCGAGCAGCAGGAAGAACGCGGCGTGCATCAGGAGCGTGAGCCACCGGGCGTCCGGGTCGCCGGTCCGGTCCGGTGCGGCGGATGGGGTTCGGTGCTTCACCTCGTACCTCTCGCTCCTCGCCGTCAGCGGCACCGCTGACCTGCACGGATACGTCCATGTTCGCCCCGGGTCGCCACCCGCGCATCAACCGATCGGCTGATGGGGCCGTCGACCGTCCCGCGTCCGGCGTCGAGCCGGTCCGTCGACCGTACGGGGCCGGGTCCGGCCGGAGCATGGATGGCAGAGCCGAACACGCTCACCCACCGCTGCTGAGGAGCCCACCATGAAGAAGCTGTCCCCGCGCACCCGCGTCCTGACCGGTGCCGCCGTCGTCGCCGTCCTCGGCGCCGGGACCTTCGGGGCGATGTCCGCCAGTGCCTCCACCCCGGCCGCCGCGCCCGCAGCCGCCGTCAAGGCCGACGCCGCGGACGCCAACCTCCAGCAGACCACCCACCTGACGCTGGCCGCCGCGACCAAGGCCGCCCAGGCGACGCTGGACGCCGCGAAGAAGGAGAACCAGCGCGTCT
>NZ_JBSFBQ010000015.1:0-91570 GCF_053593015.1 Streptomyces sp. NPDC002403
CATATCTACACCTGCCCTCCCAAACTCTTTCCCACCCCGACGCTCTTCCTATCTGGTTTATTGTTTCACGTGAAACATGACCCCACCCCTCTTGCCGGCAGACCGCGCTCCAGCGGCCTCAGCCCTGTGCGGCCCACCACTCCTTGAGCTTCTCCACCGCCATGTCGTGCTCCATCGGTCCGTGCTCCAGGCGCAGCTCCAGCAGGAACGCGTACGCCTTGCCGATCACCGGCCCAGGACCGACACCCAGGGTCTTCATGATCTCGTTGCCGTCCAGGTCGGGACGGATGGCATCCAGCTCCTCCTGTTCCTGCAACTGCGCGATGCGCTCCTCAAGCCCGTCGTAGGTCCGCGAGAGGGCGGCGGCCTTGCGTTTGTTCCGTGTGGTGCAGTCCGAGCGGGTCAGCTTGTGCAGCCGCTCCAGCAGGGGGCCGGCGTCACGCACGTAGCGGCGGACCGCGGAGTCCGTCCACTCACCGTCGCCGTAGCCGTGGAAGCGCAGATGAAGCTCCACCAGCTTCGAGACGTCCTTGACCATGTCGTTGGAGTACTTGAGCGCGGTCATCCGCTTCTTGACCATCTTGGCGCCCACCACTTCATGGTGATGGAACGAGACGCGCCCGTCCTTCTCGAAGCGCCGCGTCCTCGGCTTCCCGATGTCATGGAGGAGAGCGGCAAGGCGCAGCACCAGATCGGGGCCGTCCTGCTCCAAGCCGATCGCCTGCTCCAGGACGGTCAGCGAATGCTCGTAGACATCCTTGTGACGGTGATGCTCGTCACTTTCCAGGCGCAGTGCAGGAAGCTCCGGCAGCACCTGCTGCGCCAGCCCGGTGTCGACGAGCAGCGCCAGGCCCTTGCGGGGGTGGGTGGAGAGCAGCAGCTTGTTGAGCTCCTCCCTGACCCTCTCGGCGGAGACGATCTCGATGCGTCCGGCCATCTCCGTCATCGCGGAGACCACGTCCGGAGCGACATCGAAGTCCAGCTGAGCCGCGAAGCGGGCGGCGCGCAGCATGCGCAGCGGGTCGTCGGAGAACGACTCCTCGGGTGTTCCGGGGGTGCGCAGAACGCGCTCCGCCAGGTCCTCGAGGCCACCGTGCGGATCGATGAATTCCTTCTGCGGGAGCGCGACGGCCATCGCGTTGACCGTGAAGTCACGGCGGACGAGGTCTTCCTCGATGGAGTCGCCGTAGGACACCTCGGGCTTGCGCGAGGTCCTGTCGTACGCCTCTGACCTGTATGTGGTGACCTCGATCTGGTAGCCGTCCTTCTGGGCACCCACGGTGCCGAAGGCGATCCCTACCTCCCACACCGAGTCGGCCCACGGCCGGACGATCTTCAGTACGGCCTCGGGGCGGGCGTCGGTCGTGAAGTCCAGGTCGTTGCCGAGCCGGCCGAGAAGCGCGTCCCGGACCGAGCCGCCGACCAGGGCGAGACCGAACCCGGCGTCCTGGAAACGGCGAGCGAGGTCGTCGGCGACCGGGGACACCCGCAGCAGTTCACTGACTGCGCGGTGCTGCACCTGGGTCAGGGCACGGGAGCTGTCTTCATTGGCGTTCGACACAACAGAAAAGGGTACGTGCCCGGACCGGCCCGGTCGCCCTGGTTTCGTCCCGCCCTGCAAGACTCTTCCGATCATGTAGCGAGCTCCCCAGCACTTGGCACCCGCGCACATCGTTACCATGCGTGGACGCAACAACCGACAACCATCGACACCAGCTGACGACGACGAGGGACGGGTAGGGCGCGTGGCCGAGGCGGCAGACATTCAGGGGATCGGTCCCTCTCCTGCCCGCCGGTGGCTGCGGCGCACAGCCGCCCTGATCATCGGGGTGCCGCTCGTCGCGGCGCTGCTGGCCGGACCGACCGCTCCCGCGGCGCACGCCGGCGGGACCGGCAAGGCCCCCACCGGGTCCGAGACCGTCGACGTGTCCCTGGACAGCCTGGCTCCCAGCGCGCCGGTCAAGGGGGACACCCTGACCGTCTCCGGCACCGTGACCAACAGGGGCAAGGACACGATCACGGAGGCCACGGTCGACCTGCGGGTGGGCTCGAAGCTCCTCAGCAGGACGGAGATCGACACCGCCGCCAAGCGCACCGGATACGTGCCCGGCAGCGGCCCCGCCCCGCTCGGCGGCAAGTACACGGTGAAGTTCGCGAAGCTCCCTTCCGGGATCAGTCAGGACTTCACGCTGTCCGTCCCGGTCGACAAGCTCGGGCTCGGCGACGACGGCGTCTACCAGCTCGGTGTCTCGCTGTCCGGGCAGACCTCCCGGGCCCGGTACGACCAGGTACTGGGGATCGAGCGCACCTTCCTGCCCTGGCAGGAGGACGAGCGTGACTCCAGGACGAAGGTCACCTATCTCTGGCCGCTGATCGCATCGGCCCATGTCACCGCCGAGACGGGCACCGACGACCAGCAGACACCGGTGTTCGCGGACGACGACCTGGCCGCCGAGCTGGCGCCGGGCGGACGGCTCGAACAGCTGGTCTCACTGGGCAGCGAGTTGCCGGTGACCTGGGTGATCGACCCGGACCTGCTGGCCAGTGTCGACGCGATGACGGGGAACTACCGAGTCAAGTCCGGCGACACCACCGTCGCCGGGAAGAACCAGGACGTCGCCAAGAAGTGGCTCACCTCGCTCGAAGCCGCGGTCTCGGACGGGAAGGTCGTCGCGCTGCCGTTCGCCGACCCCGATCTGGCGTCCATCGCGCACCGCGGCAAGAACGTCTCCGGCACCCTCAGCCACCTGCAGACCGCCACCGAAGCGGCCGGGACGACGGTGCAGACCGTTCTCCACGTGAAGCCGTCGACCGACTTCGCGTGGCCCGTCGACGGGGCGATCGACCCGTCGGTCGTCGATGTCGCCACCTCCGCCGGGGCCCACAAGGTGATCGCCCGCAGCGACAGCCTCCAGGAGACCGGCGGTCTGCAGTACACGCCGACCGCCGCCCGGCCGATCGGCGGGGGCACCACCGCGGTCGTCGCCGATGCCCGGCTCTCCACGGCCTTCCAGGGCGACATGTCGAAGGCGGGGAACTCCACCCTCGCCGTACAGAAGTTCCTCGCTCTGACTCTCGCCCTGACCGAACAGGACACGGACATCGAGCGGAGCATCGTCGTCGCTCCGCAGCGGATGCCCACCGTGGCCCAGGCCCAGTCGATGGCGCGTGCTCTGCACGGGCTCGACGACGAGCGCTGGACCCAGCCTCTCGGGCTGGTGGAAGCGGCCGCCGCGAAGCCCGACGCGGACGCGACGACCAGCGTCCCCAGGGCCTCCCAGTATCCGAAGAAGCTCCGCAGGCAGGAGCTGCCCACCCAGGCCTTCCAGGACATCAAGTCCACCCAGGTCTCGCTGAACAACTTCCAGGTCATCCTCACCCAGCCCGAGCGGGTGGTGACCCCCTTCGGCAATGCCCTCAACCGGTCCATGTCGACGTCGTGGCGCGGCAGGCCGCTGGAGGCCCAGCAGTACCGGGACTCGGTCCGCAGCTATCTGCAGGACCTCGTCGGCGAGGTCCAGCTCATCTCGAAGTCGGACGTCACCCTGTCCGGCCGCAGCGCCACGATCCCGGTGACGGTGCAGAACAGGCTGCTGCAGGGCGTGGACCATCTCGTCCTCCGGCTGAAGTCGGAGAACGCGACACGTCTCAAGCTGAACGACGGCGGAGCCGTGGCGGAGCAGCCGATCCGGATCGGCGCCGGCCACAGCCAGTCCGTGAAGTTCGACGCGGCGGCCAACGTCAACGGCCAGGTGCAGATGACGGCGCAGCTCTACACCGAGGACGGCTCGCCGTACGGCGAAGAGATGACCTTCACCGTGAAGGTCTCCGAGCTCACGCCGACCGTGCTGCTGGTCATCGCAGGCGGGCTGCTGCTCCTGGTCCTCGCGGGCATCAGGATGTACACCCACCGCAAGCGCGCCAACACGGGCGGCGCGCCCGGGGACGACGGCGGTGAACCCGAGCAGCCGAGTGACCCGACTCCGGACACCGGTCCGGAAAGCGGGGAGTCGCCGGCCTCGGGTGAGAAAGTGGAACGTTGAGCGATGTCTGTCGTGGCCTGTCGGCCGGGGACGATGAGGTGGGGTTTCGATGAACGCGCCGTACGACGGTGACCGCGGTCAGGGTGCGGGCGGAGCCGGGGCTTCCGGTGGGCCCCCGATGCCTCCGGGGCCGGGCCAGGTCCCGCAGACGCCTGATCCGTACCTGCAGGACGCCTACGACCGCGATCCCTACCGCGCCCAGGATCTGTCCGTCCAGGACCCGGTGACCGAGGCGCTGTACGACCGTGCCGCACACCCGCCGCCGCCCCCGGGCACCTACCAGCAGCCCCAGCCGCTCTACCAGCAGCCTCCTGCTGCCCAGTACCCGCCCGATCCCCGCCTCTGGGCGCAGACCCCGCCCCCCGAGCCCGACGGCCCGTCGCGGTACCTGCCGTACGGCGACAATCCGGCGACCACCCAGTTCGTCGGGGTGGACGACCTCGTCAGTCAGGCTTCCGAGGACGACGAGCAGCCGGATGCCTTCGCGCATCTCTTCCGGGACCAGGAGGGCCCGGCGGGATCCGCCCCCGTCCCTCCGGAGCCCGAGCCGGCCCCGGCTCCCGAGCCGCCCAAGGCCGGCGGCCGTGCCTCCGGAATACTGAAGTCCAGCGCACTGATGGCGGCCGGCACGCTGGTGTCCCGCCTCACCGGATTCGTCCGCAGCCTCGTGATCACGGCCGCGCTCGGGGCGGCCCTGCTCGGCGACAGCTTCACCATCGCGTACACCCTGCCCACGATGATCTACATCCTCACCGTGGGCGGCGGCCTGAACTCGGTCTTCGTGCCTCAGCTCGTCCGTTCCATGAAGGACGACGAGGACGGCGGCGAGGCCTACGCCAACCGGCTGCTGACTCTCGTCATGGTCGCGCTCGGTGTGATCGTCGCGATCGCGGTCTTCGCCGCTCCGTTGCTGATCCACATGATGTCGCCGACGATCGCCAACGACGTGGCGGCCAACAGCGTCGCCGTGACCTTCGCCCGGTACTGCCTGCCGACCATCTTCTTCATGGGCGTGCACGTCGTGATGGGCCAGATCCTCAACGCCCGCGGCAAGTTCGGCGCGATGATGTGGACCCCGGTCCTCAACAACATCGTCATGATCTTCACGTTCGGCATGTTCATCTGGGTCTACGGCACGTCCGCCGAGTCCCAGATGGGTGTCCAGACCATTCCGGCGGAGGGC
This sequence comes from Streptomyces sp. NPDC002403, assembly GCF_053593015.1. Lineage (NCBI taxonomy): Bacteria > Bacillati > Actinomycetota > Actinomycetes > Kitasatosporales > Streptomycetaceae > Streptomyces > Streptomyces sp. NPDC002403. The sequence continues at coordinate 5,227 of NZ_JBSFBQ010000015.1, forward strand.
GTCCGGCTCCTGGGCATCGGCACGCTGCTCGGTCTGGTCGTGCAGGCACTGGCCATGATCCCGTACCTGCGTGAGGCCGGTTTCCGTTTCCGCCCGCGCTTCGACTGGAAGGGGCACGGGCTCGGCAAGACGATCAAGCTGGCCAAGTGGACCGTCCTGTTCGTGCTGGCCAACCAGGCGGGCGTGCTCGTCGTCACCCAGCTCGCGACATCGGCGGGCAAGCTGTCCGGCAAGGACGGCACCGGCTTCCTCGCCTACTCCAATGCCCAGCTCATCTGGGGCATGCCGCAGGCGATCATCACCGTCTCCGTCATGGCGGCCCTGCTGCCCCGCATCTCCCGCGCCGCCCATGACGACGACCCGGGCGCCGTCCGCGACGACATCTCCCAGGGGCTGCGGAACTCCGCCGTCGCGATCGTGCCGGTGGCCTTCGCCTTCCTCGCACTCGGCCTGCCGATGTGCACCCTCCTGTACGCCTCCGCGGGCACCGAGGCCGCCCGGTCCATGGGCTTCATCCTCATGGCCTTCGGTCTCGGCCTGATCCCGTACTCCGTGCAGTACGTCGTGCTGCGCGGCTTCTACGCGTACGAGGACACCCGCACGCCCTTCTACAACACGGTCATCGTTGCCGCGGTCAACGCGGCCGCCTCGGCCCTCTGCTACGTCGTTCTGCCCGCTCGCTGGGCGGTGGTCGGCATGGCCGCCTCGTACGGGCTCGCCTACGCCGTCGGTGTGGGCATCGCCTGGCGACGGCTGCGCAACCGCCTGGGCGGAGATCTGGACGGTTCCCATGTCGTGCGCACCTACGCCCGGCTGTGCCTGGCCGCGACCCCGGCAGCGGTGCTCGGTGGTGGCGTGGGCTTCGCTGTTCTCCAGGGCCTCGGCGAGGGCGCCTTCGGCTCGCTCGCCGCTCTGATCTGCGGTGGGGCCGTGCTGCTGGGCGTCTTCTTCGTCGCCGCCAAGAGAATGCGGATCGAGGAGATCAACGGCATGGTCGGCATGGTCCGAGGGCGGCTCGGTCGCTGAGCATCATCGGCCGCACAACCATCGCCGCCCCTTGCGTGTCGTGCATAACGCCGGAGTGTGGGCACAATTGGCGTGACTGTGCAGAGCTGGCTGGCATCGCGCAACGGATGGGGAGGCAGGAACGACGGTGGCGGAACGTAGCACGGCTGCCGTCGACGTGGCCGACAACAGCGGTGATGAGCCGCTGGCCGCCAAGGCGGACGAGACCACGACCGACGGGACGGCAGAAGCCCAGGACACCGCAGGCACGAAGCCGCAGGACACGGATGGTGAGCGCATCGGTTCCGAGGCCACTCTGCCGACCCCTGATCTGCACAGCGGGCACAAACTTGCCAGACGCTACCGGCTGGAGGAGTGCGTCACCCGTCTGGACGGCTTCAGCAGCTGGCGCGCCGTCGACGAGAAGCTGCGCCGCGCGGTAGGCGTCCATCTGCTGCCGGCCGACCACCCGCGTGCCCGCTCCGTACTGGCCGCGGCCCGGTCCTCCGCACTGCTCGGTGACCCACGCTTCGTGCAGGTGCTCGACGCGGTGGAGGAGGACGACCTCGTCTACGTGGTCCACGAATGGCTCCCCGACGCCACCGAGCTCACCTCCCTGCTGGCCTCGGGGCCGATGGACGCACACGACGCGTACCAGCTCGTCAGCCAGGTCTCCCAGGCCATGGCGGCAGCACACCGGGAGGGCCTCGCCCATCTGAGGCTCACCCCGGGGGCGGTGCTGCGCAGCTCGACCGGGCAGTACAGGATCCGCGGCCTCGCGGTGAACGCGGCCTTGCGCGGCATCACCGCCGAGGGTCCCCAGCGGGCGGACACCGAGGCGATCGGGGCCCTGCTCTACGCCGCGCTGACGCAGCGCTGGCCGTACGAGAACGACGCGTACGGCCTGACCGGGCTGCCCAGGGGCGTGGGGCTGATCGCCCCCGACCAGGTGCGGGCCGGCGTCCACCGCGGTCTCGCCGAGCTCGCCATGCGCGCGCTCGCCAACGACGGCGCCACCGCCTCCCGGCAGGAACAGCCGTGCACCACGCCGGACGAGCTGGCCAAGGCCGTCGCCGCGATGCCCCGCATCCGTCCTCCGGAGCCCGCCTTCACTGCGCCGCCCGAGTACCAGCGCACCACCTACCAGCAGGGCTCCTACGGGCGTCCGCCGACCGGGCCCGTCACCGCGCAGTCCCCGATCGCCGTACCCCCGGCACCGCTCCAGAGCCGCACCGGCAAGGCCCTCAAGTGGGCCGTGTCCGCGCTGCTCATCGCCGCGCTGGGCCTCGGCAGCTGGCAGCTCGCCGAGACGCTGCTGGACCACAACAAGAGTTCCGACCCCGGGGACAGCACACAGACCGATCCGGAGAACGGCGACAGCAAGCCTCGACAGCCGACCGAGCCCCTGCACATCTCCGGGGCGACGGAGTTCATGCCCAGCGGCTCGGGCATCAAGCCGAACGAGGTGTCGAAGACCGTCGACGGCGATGCGAGCACGGCCTGGATCACCCCGCGCTATGTGGGCTACGCGAACTTCGGCAACTACCCGAACCGCAGGGACGGCAGCGGCATAGTCGTCGACCTGGGCAGCGTCCAGGACGTCGCGGGCATCACGGCCAAGATGTACCGCAGCGGGCAGAAGGCCGAGGTGCTGGCGGCCGATCCGGGTGCCTCCGCACCGTCGTCCCTCTCCGACTTCCCCCAGCGCCTCACCGGGCTCGCAACGGCGGGGAGCGAGCTGAAGGAGACTCTCTCCAAGCCGGTGCGGACCCGCTACGTCCTGATCCACCTCACCGAACTGCCATCGGACGGAACAGGTGGCTACCGGGGCGGGATCTCGGAGATCTCCGTACTGAAGTGACGCAGAGGCCGGCGGGGCACCCCCGTCGGCCTCCCGCACATCCGGTGCCATCGCACCGGATGTTCTCGTTCCCTCCCCGTACGTGCCCCTTCCGCCCCCTGCCCCGGCCCGCTCGAATCGTGATAGACAGACGCACCTTGACGCAGCGAAAGGGAGGGAGGGGGAGGTGGCCGCCGAGCCGTCAGAACCACTCAGCGACTCAGACCTCCTCGCTCGCCATGTGGCCGGCGAACCGGACGCCTTCGGTGAGCTCGTACGGCGTCACCGCGACCGGTTGTGGGCCGTGGCGATACGGACTCTGGGCGACCGCGAGGAAGCCGCGGACGCCGTCCAGGACGCGCTGGTCTCCGCCTTCCGGGCCGCCCACACCTTCCGCGGCCAGTCCGCCGTCACCACCTGGCTGCACCGCATCACCGTCAACGCCTGCCTCGACCGGGTCCGCAAGGCGGCCACCCGCAGAACCGCGCCGGTCGACGACACCGAACGGTTCGAGCAACTCCTCGAACCGCATGAATCCGCCGAGGCACCGGCGGAGCGCCAGGACCTCCACCGTGAACTCCTGGCCGCACTCGCCACTCTTCCCGCCGAGCAACGGGCCGCACTCGTCCTCGTGGACATGCAGGGCTACCCGGTGGCCGAGGCGGCCCGCATCCTCGACGTGCCGACGGGCACCGTGAAGAGCCGCTGTGCGCGAGGGCGGGCCCGGCTGGCCCCTCTGCTCACCCACCTCCGCAGCGAAGGCGCGGAAACCGACGACACAGCCACGAAAAGGAACCGGACGCCGCGCGCATCCGTCCCACCGGCATCGGGGCCGAGAGATGCGGGCACAAGCGATCCCGCTGCAGTGAAGGGCGGAGGTGGACGCACATGACATCAACGGCCGACACGACCCAGCATCCGGATGTCACGGAGATCTCCGACCTGGCGGAGGGGCTGCTCCCTCTGTCACGCGCGACAGAGGTCCGTGGCCACGTGGACGGCTGCGAACTCTGCGGTGAGGTCCATGCCTCTCTCACGGAGATCCGCGAGCTGCTCGGCACCGTACCCATGCCACAACGCATGCCGGACGATGTCGTGGACCGCATCGATGCCGCACTCACCGCCGAAGCGGCCCTCGGCGCCAGGGCACCGCATGACTCGGCGCCTGTTTCACAGGACTCGGCGCATGTTTCACGTGAAACAGAACCGTCGGCCTCCCAGAAGCCGAACGCGGAGCCCACCCCCTCGGACCGTCCCGCAGGACGTCCCCGGGCGACCACAGGCCCCGGCCGCCGCCCGGCCCGGCGGCGCCGCCGCACGGCCGCGCTCGGAGCCGCTCTCGGCGCAGCCATGGTCGGAGTGAGTGTCCTCATCCTGCAGAGCGTCCAGCCGTCCCAGGAATCCGCGAGCCTCAAGGCGGCGGACCGCAGGGCCGGCTCTGCGGAGGCCGGCAGCGCGGACTTCGCGGAGTCCACGCTCGAAGGCCAGGTGCAATCACTCCTCACGAGCGCCGGTGCGAAGCCGTCGAGGCCAGCAGATGACATGGGGACTGATAAGCAGGCCCCGTCCGTCGAGTCGCATTCGACGCCGAAGAGCGCCTCGTCGGGGTCGCCCCAGACGCCACTGCGCGCACCCACCGTCTCGGTCCCACCCTGTGTCGAGCAGGGCATCGGCCGCAACGCCCCGGCCCTCGCGATGGAGGAGGGCACGTACAAGGGCACGGCCGCCTTCCTCGTCGTCCTTCCGCACCCGTCCGACGCGACCCGCGTACAGGCGTACGTCATCGACGCGGCCTGCGTCCGGGAGAGCCCCTCGGACAAGGGGGAACTCCTGCTGACCCGCACCTACGCGCGCCCCTGAGGACCGCGCCGGATGCCACCCCGGCACGGCGGGAATGCATCCCCCGTAGGATCCGTTGGGTGGGGTGAGAGTCGTTGAACCGACCCCAGTAGGCGTGGACAGTAGGCAGTCTGCAGAGACGAGGAAGAAACCCGTGAGCGACGTCCGTAATGTGATCATCATCGGCTCCGGCCCCGCGGGCTACACGGCCGCCCTTTACACCGCACGCGCCTCACTGAAGCCGCTGGTGTTCGAGGGTGCCGTCACCGCTGGTGGCGCGCTGATGAACACCACCGACGTGGAGAACTTCCCGGGCTTCCAGGACGGGATCATGGGCCCCGAGCTCATGGACAACATGCGCGCCCAGGCCGAACGCTTCGGTGCCGAGCTCGTCCCCGACGACGTCATCTCCGTGGACCTCACCGGAGACATCAAGACGGTCACCGACACGGCCGGCACGGTGCACCGGGCCAAGGCCGTCATCGTGACGACCGGCTCCCAGCACCGCAAGCTCGGCCTGCCCAACGAGGACGCCCTCTCCGGACGCGGCGTCTCCTGGTGCGCCACCTGCGACGGCTTCTTCTTCAAGGACCAGGACATCGCCGTGGTCGGCGGCGGCGACACGGCGATGGAAGAGGCGACCTTCCTCTCCCGCTTCGCCAAGTCGGTCACCATCGTCCACCGCCGTGACACGCTGCGTGCCTCCAAGGCGATGCAGGAGCGTGCCTTCGCCGACCCGAAGATCAAGTTCGCCTGGGACAGCGAGGTCGCCGGGGTGCACGGCGACCAGAAGCTGTCCGGTCTGACCCTTAGGAACACCAAGACCGGCGAGACGTCCGAGCTCGCCGTGACCGGTCTGTTCATCGCAGTGGGCCACGACCCGCGCACCGAGCTCTTCAAGGGCCAGCTCGACCTCGACGACGAGGGCTACCTCAAGGTCGACGCTCCCTCGACGCGTACGAACCTGACCGGTGTCTTCGGCGCCGGTGACGTCGTCGACCACACCTACCGGCAGGCCATCACCGCTGCCGGAACCGGCTGCTCGGCCGCGCTCGACGCCGAGCGCTTCCTGGCCGCGCTTGCCGACGACGAGAAGGCCGCTGCGGCCACCGTCTGATTCACGACTCTCACCCCACACACCCCAAGAAGTTAAGGAGGTCGCCGTGGCCGGCGTCCTGAAGAACGTGACCGACGACTCCTTCGACGAGGTCGTCCTGAAGAGCGGGAAGCCCGTGCTGGTGGACTTCTGGGCCGCCTGGTGCGGTCCGTGCCGTCAGATCGCCCCCTCGCTGGAGGCCATCGCCGCCGAGCACGGCGACCAGATCGAGATCGTCAAGCTCAACATCGACGAGAACCCGGCCACGGCCGCCAAGTACGGCGTCATGTCCATCCCGACCCTGAACGTCTACAAGGGCGGCGAAGTCGCGAAGACCATCGTCGGCGCCAAGCCGAAGGCCGCGATCCTCCGCGACCTCGAAGACTTCCTCGGCTGAGCAGGACCGCAGCTCGCTGTTTCACGTGAAACGGGCCCATCCCTCGGGGGATGGGCCCGTTTCACATTTCCATGGGCTCTCGGATCACAACGGCCTCAGCGCCGGCTCCTTCTGCACTGCCCCCAACAGCCGGTCCAGTGCCAGTTCGACATCTTCCTTCCAGGACAGCGTCGTACGCAGTTCCAGTCTCAGCCTCGGATGAACGGGATGCGGTCGTACGGTCTTGAAGCCGACTGCCAGCAGATGATCCGCGGGAAGCACACAGGCGGGCTCCTTCCACCGGGCATCGCCGAACGCCTCGATCGCCTTGAACCCTCGGCGCAGCAGATCCTTGGCGACCGTCTGCACCATGACCCGGCCCAGCCCCTGCCCCTGGTAGCCCGGCACGATCCAGGCCGTCATCAGCTGTACGGCATCAGGGGAGACCGGGCTGGTGGGAAACGCGGTCGAACGCGGGACATAGGCAGGCGGCGCATAGAGAACGAAGCCCACCGGCAGATCGTCGACATAGACCACGCGGCCGCACGACCCCCACTCCAGGAGAACGGCCGAGATCCAGGCCTCTTTCTCCAGCCCGGGTGTTCCCGCCTTTACCGCAGCTTCCCCACTGACCGGATCAAGCTCCCAGAAGACACACGAGCGGCAGCGTCTGGGCAGATCGGAAAGGTTGTCCAGTGTGAGCGGCACGAGCCGACGCCCCATGAAGGCTGTTCCTCGCTTCCTTCGCCCGTCGCGTCGCATACGACAGTCAGTGCACTCCGTTCGAGGAGCAGGCTGCCGACAATCCTGCCGACAACACCGGCCCTACTGCCATCAGTCGGCTGCGGCTCACTGATCGCATGGCCCTCCCTACCGAGTGGCTCAAGCCGAATGTGCCATACCAGAACGAATCGTATCCACCGAGGGATGAAGCCGACACCGAGAGAAAGCAAAGGGCGGGCTGTGTTCCGGAAACCACCGGAACACAGCCCGCCCCACAGCCTCATCGGCAGGGTCAGCCCGCGTCGTCCTCAGCGGATTCCTCGGAAGGCGCCGGGTCCAGCACGCGCCCCTCGCCCGGAGCCAGGCTGCCGAGAATGCGGTCCAGATCCTCCATCGACGCGAACTCGACGACGATCTTCCCCTTCTTCTGACCGAGGTCGACCTTCACCCTGGTCTCGAAGCGGTCCGAGAGCCGGGTGGCGAGGTCGGACAGTGCAGGCGACACCCGGCCACCGGCCCGGGGCCCCTTGGACTTGGCAGGGCTCTTGGGATCGGAGCCCATGAGGGTCACGATCTCTTCGACAGCGCGCACCGACAGCCCCTCGGCCACAATGCGATGAGCCAGCTTGTCCTGCTCCTCCGAGTCGTCCACGGACAGCAGCGCCCGCGCATGACCGGCGGACAGCACCCCGGCCGCCACCCTTCGCTGCACCGGAGCCGACAGCCTCAGCAGACGCAGCGTGTTCGACACCTGCGGCCGGGAACGCCCGATGCGGTCGGCCAGCTGGTCATGCGTGCACTTGAAGTCCTTGAGGAGCTGGTCGTACGCAGCCGCCTCTTCCAGCGGGTTCAGCTGGGCCCGGTGAAGGTTCTCCAGGAGTGCGTCCAGGAGAAGCTTCTCGTCATCAGTGGCCCGGACGATAGCCGGAATCCGCTCCAGCTCCACCTTCTGGCAAGCCCTCCAGCGCCGCTCGCCCATGATGAGCTCATAGCGCTCCGGCCCCACCTTCCGTACGACGACGGGCTGGAGAAGGCCCACCTCCTTGATGGAGGTCACCAATTCCGCGAGCGCGTCCTCGTCGAACACCTCCCGCGGCTGGCGGGGGTTCGGCGTGATGGAGCCGAGAGGAATCTCGGCAAAATACGCCCCTGCAGGTCCCACCGATTCGGCGACCGTCCTGGACTCCGCAACCGGGGCGCTCGGCTCCGGCACCACCGGAGTACCCGTGAGGCCGGCCACCTTTGCCGCAGCCACCCCCCGCTCCGCCGTCATCACAGCATCCGCCCCAGCAGAGGCCGGTCCCATCCTCGTGGAGGTCACCTGCTTCTCCTGCGGAGCGGCGGGGATCAGGGCACCCAGCCCACGCCCCAACCCTCTTCGACGCTCGCTCACTGAATCCCCTCCGAAATGCTCTGCTGACTGTTCCCGCTGCCCGTCTGGGCATGCTGGGGCTCGTAGTGGACCCCGACACCCCTCAAGGCGATCTCACGCGCCGCTTCAAGGTACGACAGCGACCCGCTGGAACCCGGGTCGTAGGTCAGCACGGTCTGCCCATAGCTGGGCGCCTCCGAGATCCGCACCGATCGCGGAATGTTCGTCCGCAGCACCTCCTTGCCGAAGTGGCTGCGCACCTCCTCCGCGACCTGCGAAGCAAGCCTGGTCCTGCCGTCGTACATGGTGAGCAGAATCGTCGACACATGAAGATCGGGGTTGAGATGACCCCGCACCAGATCCACATTGCGCAGTAGCTGCCCCAGCCCTTCCAGCGCGTAGTACTCGCACTGGATAGGGATCAGCACCTCGGCGCCGGCGACCAGGGCATTGACCGTCAGCAGACCCAGCGAAGGCGGGCAGTCGATGAGGATGTAGTCCAACGGCTGCTCATACGCCTGGATCGCTCGCTGCAGTCGACTCTCCCGCGCCACCAGCGACACCAGCTCGATCTCCGCACCGGCGAGATCGATGGTGGCGGGAGCGCAGAAGAGACCTTCGACGTCCGGTACGGGCTGGACCACCTCGGAGAGCGGTCTGCTGTCCACGAGGACGTCATAGATGGAGGGGACTTCGGCATGGTGATCGATCCCCAGAGCCGTAGAGGCGTTCCCCTGCGGGTCGAGGTCGACCACCAGAACCCGTGCGCCATGAAGCGCGAGCGAGGCAGCAAGATTGACCGTCGTGGTCGTCTTGCCCACTCCGCCCTTCTGATTGGCCACCACCATGACGCGCGTCCGGTCAGGACGGGGCAGGCCCTCGCCGGCGCGGCCAAGGGCCTCAACCGCCAGCTGGGCCGCGCGACCGATGGGGGTGTCGTCCATCGGCGGTGGTGTTTCACGTGAAACACCCTCCCCCGCCGATTCGGTTCGGGGACCGGGGACCGGATCGGTCATCGGTCCCGCGATGTTGGCGTCGGACCGCAAGGATTCACTCTCCTCGACTTCAGGCTCGCAATGAGCAGAGCCTGCCATGCTTTCGGGGTCGTGAACCAGCGAGGCCCGCTCTTCTGTGGATGAATCCACTTCTGTGGACAACTCCGTAGCCCTAACGGGCCTGCGATGCCGCGGCGCGGCAGCCGCGCGGCCGCGGCTGATGATGCCGTGCAGCAGAGAGCGACGTTTCACGTGAAACACGATGCCCCTGCAGCCTAGCTACAGGGGCACGACACTCCGCATGGGGACGTACGGCTACGTACCGGGAAAACAGTCGACAGACGGCACATACCGCCCGCAGCACTTGGATCCGCAGTGCGGCCGGAGGAATCCGGAGGCGTCAGCGACGGCGTCTCGTACGACTCGTCCTGGCGGCCTTGGCCCTCTTCGCGGCGAACCTCACACCGCCCGGACTCTCACCGACCACCACACGCACCACCGTGGACATCGGATCGACGACTCCCTCTCCGACATGCAGCACCTCGGTCTCCACCACACCGAGCTTGCCCAGGGCCGCACGCGCCCCGGCGATCTCCTCCTCGGCGGTGTCCCCCTTGAGCGCCAGCATCTCCCCGTACGGGCGCAGCAGCGGAACGCCCCAGCCGGCCAGCCGGTCCAACGGGGCCACGGCGCGAGCCGTCACCACATGTACCGGCTGAAGCGAGCCCAGCACCTCCTCGGCCCGGCCACGCACCACCGTCACATGATCCAGGCCCAGCAGCTCCACGACTTCCTGGAGAAAATTCGTGCGCCGGAGCAGTGGCTCCAGCAAAGTGATCTTGAGGTCCGGACGCACCAGTGCCAGCGGGATACCGGGAAGGCCCGCACCCGAACCCACATCGCAGACCGTGACACCCTCGGGCACGACCTCGGAGAGCACCGCACAGTTCAGGAGATGCCGCTCCCACAGCCGCGGCACCTCACGCGGGCCGATCAGCCCCCGCTTCACCCCGGCATCCGCCAGCAGCTCCGCGTAGCGGACAGCCTCTGGGAAGAACTCGCCGAAAACCGCCCGCGCCCCTTCGGGCGCCTGGGGAAGCTCTACTTCCGCCGTCACGGGAACCGTCCTTCCGTACCGCACTACCGCACTGTGGGTGGCTGACTATCAGGCTGACAAAGATCGGCCCCGCCTGTGAACAGACGGGGCCGACAGAACTAAGGGTCCGGTCAGGCCGGGAGGACGACGACGAAGCGCTCCGGCTCCTCGCCCTCGGACTCGCTGCGCAGACCGGCGGCCGCTACCGCGTCGTGCACGACCTTGCGCTCGAACGGCGTCATCGGGGCCAGCTTCACCGGCTCGCCGGTGCTCTTGACCTCATCCGCGGCCTTGGCGCCCAGCTCGGCGAGCTCCGCCCGCTTCTTGGCCCGGAAGCCCGCGATGTCCAGCATCAGCCGGCTGCGGTCCCCGGTCTCCCGGTGAACAGCGAGCCGCGTCAGCTCCTGGAGCGCCTCCAGCACCTCACCGTCGCGGCCCACGAGCTTCTGCAGATCACGTGCCGAGTCGCTGATGATCGAGACCGCGGCCCGGTCCGCCTCGACATCCATGTCGATGTCGCCATCGAGGTCGGCGATGTCGAGCAGACCCTCGAGGTAGTCCGCTGCGATCTCGCCCTCCTGCTCAAGGCGGGTCAAGGTGTCGCTGCCCTCAGCGGCCGTGGAGGTGGTGCCTTCCGTCACGGATGGACTCCTTCTTACTTCTTGGACGGGTGCTTGGGCCGCTGCGGACCCTTGCGCTGTCCGGACTTGGCTTGGCGTGAGGAGCCGGACGCGGGCTTGCCCGCCGGCTTGGGCTGTGCGTCCTGCGCGTCCTGCTTCCGCAGCGAGGTCTTGGAGCCGGATTCGGTGGAATCGGCGTCCTTGGCCCCTGCCTGCGCGGCACCGGTCTGACGCTGGGCCTTGCTCTGGCGCTTGGGCTGCTGACGCCGCTGCGCGGCTCCGCCCTCGGCCTCGGCTGCAGCGGTGTCGCTCTTGGCCACCGTGCCGTCCTCCTGGGCGGCGAGGCCCAGCTTGGCCAGTCCGGTGACGAACTTCCGCTCGATGTCATTGCGGTCCGGGCCCTTGGCCACGATCCGCTTGACGGTGTTGCGCCGGGTCCTGCCGCGGACCTCGCCGTGAGCGGTGACGCTCTTCAGCAGACGCGTCAGGTACTGGTCCTGTGCCTTGCTGCCGGGGGTCGGGTTCTGGTTGATCACGTACATCTGCTGACCCATGGTCCAGACGTTGGTGGTCAGCCAGTAGACGAGGACACCGACGGGGAAGTTGATGCCCATGACGGCGAAGATCACCGGGAAGATGTACATCAGCATCTTCTGCTGCTGCATGTACGGCGTCTTGACCGTCAGGTCGACGTTCTTCGTCATCAGCTGGCGCTGGGTGAAGAACTGCGACGCCGACATCATCACGATCATGACCGCGGTGACGACCCGGACGTCGGTGAGGGAAGCACCGAGGGCCGCGACCTCATCCGGGCTGTTCATGAACTTGGCGGCGAGCGGAGCACCGAAGATGTGTGCCTGACGGGCGCTGTCGAGCAGCGACTGGTCGATGACACCGATCTTCTTGTTCGAGGCGATGGCCGACAGCACGTGATACAGGGCGAAGAAGAACGGCGACTGCGCCAGGATGGGAAGGCACGAGGAGAGCGGGTTGGTGCCCGTCTCCTTGTACAGCTTCATCATCTCTTCGGACTGACGCTGCTTGTCGCTCTTGTAGCGCTCCTGGATCGCCTTCATCTTCGGCTGGAGCACCTGCATGTTGCGGGTCGACTTGATCTGCTTGACGAAAAGCGGGATCAGGCAGATCCGGATCAGCACCACCAGGGACACGATGGACAGGCCCCAGGCCCAGCCCGTGTCGGCTCCGAAGATCGCCCCGTACAACTTGTGGAACTGGACGATGACCCACGAGACGGGCCAGGTGATAAAGCTGAACAGACTGGCAATCGTGTCCACTAATCAGGCTCCTTGAGCATTGGGCGAAGTCTCTGCGGCCTGGTTCGGGGGTTCGGAGACCGATCCCCGGACAGGCACATCAGCGGCGGAGTCCCCGCCCTTGCCACCGCGCATGGCATTACGCAGGAGCTCATGCCAACGCGGACGTTTGCGTGGTGGAACGTAATCCACGCCACCGGGTGACCACGGATTGCACCGCAGGATGCGCCAGGCCGTCAGCGCGGTTCCCTTGATCGCTCCGTGCCGGTCGATCGCCGTATATCCATAGTGGGAACACGACGGGTAGTAACGGCAGACAGGCCCGAGAAGTGGGCTGATCGTCCACTGATACAGCTTGATAAGAGCCAGCAGCGGGTACTTCATCGCGCGCCCCCTCCCAGCAGCCGCTGGAGAGCGGCGTCCAGGTCTCGGGCCAGCTGTTCATGGTCGGCGTCGCCCGCACCGGGCAGCGCTCGTACGACAACCAGGCTACCGGGGGGCAGCAGGGCAAGCCGTTCGCGGACCAGGTGGCGAAGCTTCCGCTTCACCGCTGTGCGCACAACCGCTCCACCCACGGCTTTGCTGACAACGAAACCCGCACGCGGCGGGGGAGCATTCTCCCCAGTCACGTGCGGGTCCGTTGCACCGCTGCGTAGATGAACGACGAGTAGCGGGCGGCCGGCCCGGCGTCCTCGACGTACTGCGGTCGCGAAGTCCTCGCGCCGCCTCAGCCGATTCTCGGTAGGCAGCACGTCATGACCTGTAAGCGATCAGGCGGACAGGTTGGCGCGACCCTTGCCACGGCGGGACGCGAGGATCGCGCGGCCGGCACGGGTGCGCATACGCAGCCGGAAACCGTGGGTCTTCGCGCGGCGACGGTTGTTCGGCTGGAAGGTGCGCTTGCTCACTAGGGGGCTCCAGAAATGACTCGTGTGTTGGCGGGACATCGCCTGGCTGTCACCGTGCGCCCACGAGAGACTCGCGTAAACGCTCTAGTGCACCGCTTCACAATCACAGATCGTGATCTTTGCCCATCGGAGGCAGGCGGCAGCAGCCATCGACAACTCGACCTGGTCACGGTACGCGCGGCTGCGCCATCCGGTCAAACCGGCTCCGCAACACCCCCCACTGTGCACAGGCTGTGGACAACAACTTGAACCACGCGGGTCGCCCTGACTACCGTGGCCGAGTTACCGGCCTTTTCTTCCTGCCTGCCGGTCCCCACCCATCCCGTCCCGAGAACCACACATTCGTGGGACCAGCGAGAGAGCGTGCCCTGTGGCTGACGTACCTGCCGATCTTGCCGCAGTGTGGCCACGAGTGCTGGAGCAACTCCTCGGGGAGGGCCAGCAGGGCATCGAGCCGAAGGACAAGCAGTGGATCGAGCGCTGCCAGCCGCTCGCCCTGGTCGCCGACACCGCGCTGCTCGCCGTCCCCAATGAATGGGGCAAGCGCGTCCTGGAAGGCCGGCTCGCGCCACTCATCAGCGAGGCGCTGAGCCGCGAATGCGGCCGTCCGATCCGCATCGCGATCACCGTCGACGACTCCGCGGGCGAGCCTCCGAGCCCGCCCGCGCCTCCGATGCACCAGCCCCAGCAGCAGCACCGCTACCAGGGGCCGCAACACGACGAGCGGCAGCACAACGACGCGTACGACGGCTACGGGCACCGGCCCTCCGACGACGGCATGCCGACCGCCCGGCCGGCCTACCCCGACTACCAGCAGCAGCGCCCCGACCCCGGTGCGTGGCCGCGTACCCAGGAGGACCTCTCCTGGCAGCAGCCCCGGCTCGGCGGGTTCCAGGACCGCGAGGCCCCTGCGGAGCAGTGGCGCGAGCCCTACCCCGGCGGCCGCCCCCAGCAGCCGCAGCACGACTACCGCCCGCAGCCGCCCGAGCGCCAGGGCTACGAACAGCAGCGCCCCGAGCGACCCGACATGCAGGAGCAGCAGCCGCAGCACCGGCAGGGCGGCGCCGGCACCGGACGGCCCGGCGGCGCATCCGGGCCCATGGGCTCGCAGCCCGCTCCCGCACCCGGCCCCGGCGAGCCGGCGGCGCGGCTGAATCCGAAGTACCTCTTCGACACCTTCGTCATCGGCGCCTCCAACCGGTTCGCGCACGCCGCGGCGGTCGCGGTCGCCGAGGCCCCCGCCAAGGCGTACAACCCGCTCTTCATCTACGGGGAGTCGGGACTCGGCAAGACCCATCTGCTGCACGCCATCGGGCACTACGCCCGCAGCCTCTACCCGGGCACCCGGGTGCGGTACGTGAGCTCCGAGGAGTTCACCAACGAGTTCATCAACTCGATCCGCGACGGCAAGGGCGACACCTTCCGCAAGCGCTACCGCGATGTGGACATCCTGCTCGTCGACGACATCCAGTTCCTCGCGAGCAAGGAGTCGACGCAGGAGGAGTTCTTCCACACCTTCAATACGCTGCACAACGCCAACAAGCAGATCGTGCTCTCCTCCGACCGGCCGCCCAAGCAGCTGGTGACCCTGGAGGACCGGTTGCGGAACCGTTTCGAGTGGGGTCTGACCACCGATGTCCAGCCGCCGGAGCTGGAGACGCGGATCGCGATCCTGCGCAAGAAGGCGGTGCAGGAGCAGCTCAACGCCCCGCCGGAGGTGCTGGAGTTCATCGCCTCCCGTATCTCCCGGAACATCAGGGAGCTGGAGGGGGCGCTGATCCGGGTCACGGCCTTCGCCAGCCTGAACCGTCAGCCGGTGGATCTCGGACTGACCGAGCACGTGCTGAAGGACCTGATCCCGGGCGGTGAGGACTCGGCTCCGGAGATCACGGCGACGGCCATCATGGCCTCGACCGCGGACTACTTCGGCCTCACGGTGGACGATCTCTGCGGAACCTCGCGCAGCCGCGTGCTGGTGACGGCCCGCCAGATCGCCATGTACCTCTGCCGGGAGCTCACCGATCTCTCCCTGCCCAAGATCGGTGCGCAGTTCGGCGGCCGCGACCATACGACGGTGATGCACGCGGACCGGAAGATCCGCGCGCTGATGGCGGAGCGCCGCTCCATCTACAACCAGGTCACCGAGCTCACCAACCGCATCAAGAACGGCTGACGGACCGCTGCCGCACGCGCCCCGGGGGCGCCCGAAGGACCTCACACGGCTCCTCGGGCGCCCTTTTCGTTGCCCGGAGACCGCCCGGAGACCGCCAGGAGACCGCCCGGAGGCTGTCCGGAGACCGCCCGGAGGCTGTCCGGAAGCGGGTCCGGGCGCCGTCCGGAGACCGCCCGGGGCCCCTCGTAGACCGCGCGCAGGCACCCTGAGGCCGTCCGAAGCCCCCTCGAAGACCCCTTCGGAGACCGCCAGGAGCCCGCCCCGGGCCCGCCCTCGCCCCCGCACCCAACCCTCCGACGCCACCGCGGTGTTCGAATACCTGCCGCCGGCCGTCCGTTCTCCACAGATCTGGGGAGTTTTCCCCCTCCACAGCCTGGGGATCCGGAAGTTGTCCATATTGCTTCCACAGGGGCGACTGCCGATACTCCATCAGGCCAGGTCAAGCACCTGGGGATTTGTGGTCAACAGTGATCCACAGCCTGTGGACAAAATATTCGTCCACAGGAGCCGGATGATGTTGTCCACCGGCAGCCCACAGCCCGAGCCGTGTTGTCCCCAGCTTCCCGTCGCTTCTCCACACCTCTGTCCACTGTTCGGCAACGCGGGACCGCCTTTCACCGCGCCGAGTGAAAGGCGTCACACCAAGAGGGCCGGTTGGGCTGTGGGGAACCTGGGTAAAGCTGGGGACAGCCCTGGGGAGAAACCCCCCTGTCCTGTGCATCGGGTGTGCAGAACTTTCCCGTGTCCACAGAAGCGCCGTGTTGTCCACCGGTGCCACCCACAGGGTCGGTGGACAAAAAACCGGATGTGACCTGCGGAAACGACGTTATCCACGGTTTCCACAGGCCCTACTACTACTGCCACCTAGAGTTAGCCCGGAATCCGCTTCGAAGTGGGGCCTGTGCACAACTCGGCGCCGGAGCTCTCCGAACCTCTTGTCGCGACTTGACCCCGAGCAGCACCGAGTGTCGGTGCCGTACGTCAGACTGGTCCCCGGCGTCCTTCCTGCCTCGTCGGCGGGAGACGCGATCAGACGACGAAGGCCAGCAGGGCGAGCGAGCAACAGCAGGAGGCGGTTCCGGTGAAGATCCGGGTGGAGCGCGATGTACTCGCGGAGGCTGTGGCCTGGGTGGCCCGTAGCCTCCCGGCCCGTCCGCCGGCGCCCGTTCTTGCGGGCCTTCTGCTGAAGGCTGAGGACGGGGCCCTCAGCTTCTCCAGCTTCGACTACGAGGTCTCGGCCCGGGTCTCGGTGGACGCCGAGGTCGAGGAGGACGGCACGGTGCTGGTCTCCGGCCGACTGCTCGCCGACATCTGCCGCGCCCTCCCCAACCGCCCGGTGGAGATTTCCACAGACGGTGTACGGGCGACCGTGGTCTGCGGCTCCTCGCGATTCACACTCCACACCCTTCCTGTGGAGGAGTACCCGGCGCTTCCCGAGATGCCGACCGCCACGGGCACCGTCCCCGGCGAGGTCTTCGCCTCGGCAGCCGCCCAGGTGGCCATCGCCGCGGGCCGTGACGACACGCTGCCGGTGCTGACCGGTGTGCGGATCGAGATCGAGGGCGACACCGTCACCCTGGCCTCGACCGACCGCTACCGCTTCGCGGTCCGCGAGTTCCTCTGGAAGCCGGAGAACCCGGACGCCTCGGCCGTCGCCCTGGTGCCCGCCAAGACGCTCCTGGACACCGCCAAGGCCCTGACCAGCGGTGACACGGTGACCCTGGCGCTCTCCGGCTCGGGTGCCGGTGAGGGGCTGATCGGTTTCGAGGGCGCGGGCCGGCGTACTACCACGCGGCTGCTCGAAGGCGATCTGCCGAAGTACCGCACGCTCTTCCCCACGGAGTTCAACTCGGTCGCGGTCATCGAGACCGCCCCGTTCGTCGAGGCCGTCAAGCGAGTGGCCCTCGTCGCCGAGCGGAACACCCCGGTGCGGCTCAGCTTCGAGCAGGGCGTGCTGATCCTGGAGGCGGGTTCCAGCGACGACGCACAGGCTGTGGAGAGGGTCGACGCGGTGCTGGAGGGCGACGACATCTCGATCGCCTTCAACCCGACGTTCCTGCTGGACGGGCTGAGCGCGATCGACTCCCCGGTCGCCCAGCTCTCCTTCACGACGTCCACCAAGCCCGCGCTGCTCAGCGGCCGCCCGGCCGTGGACGCCGAGGCGGACGACGCCTACAAGTACCTGATCATGCCGGTCCGCCTCTCCGGCTGACCCGGTCATCGGTCCTGTCACGACGGATTCCGACGGGCACGCTCGGCGACGGGCATGCCCGCCGGCCCGTCCCCGGCCGGGCGTAGGCTCGTCCTTGGGTACGAATCGGCACAACGCTTAAGGAATCTCTGATGGAGCTCGGTCTCGTCGGCCTCGGCAAGATGGGCGGCAACATGCGCGAGCGCATCCGCCGCGCAGGCCACACCGTCATCGGTTACGACCGCAACCCGGACGTCTCCGATGTCCACAGCCTCGAAGAGCTTGTGGGCAAGCTGAAGGGTCCCCGGGTCGTCTGGGTGATGGTTCCGGCCGGAGCTCCGACCCAGGCCACCATCGACGAGCTCGCCGGTCTCCTCTCGCCCGGCGACATCGTCGTGGACGGCGGGAACTCCCGCTGGACCGACGACGAGAAGCACGCCGTCGAGCTGGGCATCAAGGGCATCGGCTTCGTGGACTGCGGTGTCTCCGGCGGCGTCTGGGGCCTGGAGAACGGCTACGCGCTGATGTACGGCGGTGACGCCGAGAACGTGGCGAAGGTCCAGCCGGTCTTCGACGCGCTGAAGCCCGAGGGCGACTTCGGTTCCGTGCACGCGGGCAAGGTCGGCGCCGGCCACTTCGCGAAGATGGTCCACAACGGCATCGAGTACGCCATGATGCAGGCCTACGCCGAGGGCTGGGAGCTCCTGGAGAAGGTCGACTCCGTCACCGATGTGCGCGAGGTCTTCCGCTCCTGGCAGGAGGGCACGGTCATCCGTTCCTGGCTGCTCGACCTGGCGGTCAACGCGCTGGACGACGACGAGCACCTCGACAAGCTCCGGGGTTACGCCGCCGACTCCGGCGAGGGCCGGTGGACGGTGGAGGCCGCGATCGACAACGCGGTGCCGCTGCCCGCGATCACCGCGTCGCTCTTCGCGCGTTTCGCCTCGCGCCAGGACGACTCCCCGCAGATGAAGATGATCGCCGCGCTGCGCAACCAGTTCGGTGGCCACGCGGTCGAGAACAAGAAGTAACCGCAACGGGAAGCGGGCCGGCCCCAGCCGGCCGGTCCGCTCCACGAAGCACGGAGCAGGAAGCCGGGAAGGTCGGCGTACACCATGCATGTCACGCATCTCTCGCTGGCCGACTTCCGCTCGTACGCCCGGGTCGAGGTGCCTCTCGACCCGGGCGTCACCGCTTTCGTGGGGGCGAACGGCCAGGGCAAGACGAATCTGGTCGAGGCGGTCGGCTATCTCGCGACGCTCGGCAGCCACCGGGTCTCCTCCGATGCGCCGCTGGTGCGGATGGGCGCCGACCGGGCTGTCATCCGTGCCGCCGTGACGCAGGGAGAGCGTTCGCAGCTGATCGAGCTCGAACTCAACCCCGGCAAGGCCAACCGGGCTCGTATCAATAGGTCGTCGCAGGTCAGGCCGCGTGACGTGCTGGGGATAGTGCGTACGGTGCTGTTCGCGCCGGAGGATCTGGCGCTGGTCAAGGGAGACCCCGGGGAGCGCCGGCGCTTTCTCGACGAGTTGGTCACAGCTCGTTCGCCGCGGATGGCGGGGGTGCGCTCGGACTACGAGCGGGTGCTGAAGCAGCGCAACACGCTGCTGAAGTCGGCGGCGATGGCGCGTCGGCACGGCGGCAGGTCGATGGACCTGTCCACGCTCGACGTGTGGGACCAGCATCTGGGCCGGGTGGGTGCGGAGCTGCTGGCGCAGCGGCTGGATCTGCTCGCGACCCTGCAGCCGCTGGCGGAGAAGGCGTACGCGGACGTTGCGCCGGGCGGTGGCCCGGTGGCGCTGGAGTACCGCAGCTCGGTCGGGGCCGGCGTGGAGTCGGCCGGTACCCGCGAGGAGCTGTACGAGCTGCTGATCGCCGCCCTGGCGGAGGTCCGCAAGCAGGAGATCGAGCGGGGTGTGACCCTGGTCGGTCCGCACCGCGACGATGTGCTGCTGGGGCTGCGCGGGATGCCGGCCAAGGGGTACGCGAGCCACGGTGAGTCCTGGTCGTACGCGTTGGCGCTGCGGCTGGCCTCGTACGACCTGCTGCGCAGCGAGGGCAATGAGCCGGTGCTGGTGCTGGACGACGTCTTCGCGGAGTTGGACGCGCGGCGTCGTGAGCGGCTGGCGGAGCTGGTGGCCCCGGCCGAGCAGGTGCTGGTGACGGCCGCGGTGGACGACGACGTTCCGGGTGTGCTGGCGGGGACGCGGTACGCGGTGTCCGCGGGTGAGGTGGAGCGGCTGTGAGCGGCCGCGGCCAGGGGCCCGGGGAGCAGGCGCGGGAGCGTTCCGGCGGGGGGAGGGCTCCGGAGCCCTCGGGTGTCGATCTGGCGCGGGTGGCGTTGCGCGCGGCCAAGGAGCAGGCGCGGGCGCGTGGTGCTGCCGCGCAGCAGAAGAAGCAGGCCAGGCGGGGTGGCGGGCTGCGCTCGGGTGCGCGGGCCGATGGACGTGATCCCCTGCCGCTGGGTTCTGCGATCAACCGTCTGATCACCGAGCGCGGCTGGGAGACGCCTGCGGCGGTGGGCGGGGTGATGGGGCGCTGGCCGCAGATCGTCGGTGAAGATCTGGCCAATCATTGTGTGCCGCTGCGGTACGACGAGGACCCGGACGAGCGGGTGCTGACGGTGCAGTGCGACTCGACGGTGTGGGCGACGCAGCTGCGATTGCTGGCGCCGCAGCTGGTGGCCCGGCTGAACGCGGATCTGGGGCAGGGCACGGTCCGGTTCATCAAGGTGCTCGGGCCCGGCGGCCCGCAGCGCAGGTTCGGTCCGCTGCGGGCACCGGGGAGCACGGGTCCGGGCGACACCTACGGCTGACCTGGGCTTTTCTCTGTTCTTGGGCTGTTCCACAGCCCTTCTCGGGCCGCTCCGACACCTTCTCCGGGCCCGTTCCCGGGCTGTCCCCGGGCCGTTCCCGCGCTCTCTGGCGGCACGGCCCGTCGAGTCCGTTTCGTACGGGTGTGTGGTGGTTGAAACCACGGGCTGGGAATGGGGCGTCCCTCACGGTAGCTGGAGGTTGACAGGCCGAAGCGCTCAAGGCCCGCGTGAGCCTCCTGAGGGCCCTTCCTGAATATGGGGAGTCGTCAGCCGCTCATTCAGGGCGGCACATGCGTACTCAGGTACCGGCAAACCCCCATTCATGTCAGCGCTACCGGTAGACTGATGGACAATCCCGCATCCTTGCGGGAGTCGTCGATACAAGCCGAACGACGCAGCCGCTCCCGTTTGCCCGGAGAACGGCCTGTGCTGTGCCAGAAAGGGCGCTTCGTGGCCGATTCCGGCAACCCCAACGAGAACATTCCGTCCACACCCGGTGAGAGCGCCGAGGCTGTCGCCGCGGGCGAGTCCGTCGGCAGCGGCGAGGTCACGGCCTCGTACGACGCCAGCGCGATCACCGTCCTCGAGGGTCTGGACGCGGTCCGCAAGCGACCTGGCATGTACATCGGTTCCACCGGTGAGCGCGGCCTCCACCACCTCGTGTACGAGGTCGTCGACAACTCGGTCGACGAGGCTCTGGCCGGGCACGCGGACACGATCGACGTCACGGTCCTCGCCGACGGCGGCGTCCGTGTGATCGACAACGGCCGAGGCATTCCGGTCGACATCGTGCCGTCGGAGAAGAAGCCCGCGGTCGAGGTCGTGCTGACGGTGCTGCACGCCGGCGGCAAGTTCGGCGGTGGCGGCTACGCCGTCTCCGGCGGTCTGCACGGTGTCGGTGTCTCCGTGGTCAACGCGCTGTCGTCGCGGGTCTCGGTCGAGGTCAGGCGTGACGGTTACCGCTGGACCCAGGACTACAAGCTCGGTGTGCCGACCGCTCCGCTGGCCCGTAACGAGGCCACCGAGGAGTCGGGGACGTCCGTCACCTTCTGGGCCGACGGGGACATCTTCGAGACGACCGAGTACTCCTTCGAGACCTTGTCGCGCCGCTTCCAGGAGATGGCGTTCCTCAACAAGGGCCTGACGATCAAGCTCACCGACGAGCGCGAGTCGGCGAAGGCGACGCTGGGTGCCGAAGTCGCCGAGGTGGCCGAGGTCGCCGAGGCGGAGCAGGCCCGCACGGTCACGTACCACTACGAGGGCGGCATCGTCGACTTCGTGAAGTACCTCAACTCCCGCAAGGGCGATGTCATCCACCAGTCGGTGATCGACATCGAGGCCGAGGACAAGGAGCGTCTCCTCTCGGCCGAGATCGCGATGCAGTGGAACACGCAGTACAGCGAGGGGGTCTACTCCTTCGCGAACACGATCCACACGCACGAGGGCGGTACCCACGAGGAGGGCTTCCGCGCCGCGCTGACCACGCTGGTCAACAAGTACGCGCGGGAGAAGAAGCTGCTGCGCGAGAAGGACGACAACCTCACGGGTGACGACATCCGCGAGGGTCTGACGGCGATCATCTCGGTGAAGCTGGGTGAGCCGCAGTTCGAGGGTCAGACGAAGACCAAGCTGGGCAACACGGAGGCGAAGACCTTCGTCCAGAAGGTCGTCCACGAGCAGCTCACGGACTGGTTCGACCGCAATCCGAACGAGGCGGCCGACATCATCCGCAAGGGCATCGCGGCGGCCACGGCCCGTGTCGCGGCCCGCAAGGCGCGTGACCTGACCCGTCGCAAGGGGCTCCTGGAGAGCGCCTCGCTGCCGGGCAAGCTGAGCGACTGCCAGTCCAACGACCCGACGAAGTGCGAGATCTTCATCGTCGAGGGTGACTCCGCCGGTGGTTCGGCGAAGTCCGGCCGCAACCCGATGTACCAGGCGATCCTGCCGATCCGCGGCAAGATCCTGAACGTCGAGAAGGCCCGGGTCGACAAGATCCTGCAGAACACCGAGGTCCAGGCTCTGATCTCGGCCTTCGGTACCGGGGTCCACGAGGACTTCGACATCGAGAAGCTGCGCTATCACAAGATCATTCTGATGGCGGACGCCGATGTCGACGGACAGCACATCAACACCCTGCTGCTGACCTTCCTGTTCCGTTTCATGCGTCCGCTGGTCGAGGCGGGGCACGTCTACCTCTCCCGTCCGCCGCTCTACAAGATCAAGTGGGGCCGGGACGACTTCGAGTACGCGTACTCGGACCGCGAGCGCGACGCCCTGGTCGCGCTGGGCAAGCAGAACGGCAAGCGGATCAAGGAAGACTCGATCCAGCGCTTCAAGGGTCTCGGCGAGATGAACGCCGAGGAGCTGCGCGTCACCACGATGGACGTCGACCACCGGGTCCTCGGCCAGGTCACGCTGGACGACGCGGCGCAGGCCGACGACCTCTTCTCGGTGCTGATGGGCGAGGACGTCGAGGCGCGGCGCTCGTTCATCCAGCGCAACGCCAAGGACGTCCGCTTCCTCGACATCTGAGTCGGCCGTACCAGCAAGCCGCCGCTCGAAAGGACTTTGACCAGCAATGGCCGACGAGAACAACCCTGTGACACCTGAAGAGGAGCCGGCCGCCGCCGGTGTGGGCATGCGTGTCGAGCCCGTGGGGCTCGAGACGGAGATGCAGCGCTCCTACCTCGACTACGCGATGTCCGTCATCGTCTCGCGTGCGCTGCCCGACGTACGGGACGGTCTCAAGCCCGTGCACCGCCGGGTGCTGTACGCGATGTACGACGGCGGCTACCGGCCCGAGAAGGGCTTCTACAAGTGCGCCCGTGTCGTCGGTGACGTCATGGGCACGTACCACCCGCACGGTGACTCGTCGATCTACGACGCCCTGGTGCGTCTGGCGCAGCCGTGGTCGATGCGCATGCCGCTGGTGGACTCCAACGGCAACTTCGGTTCTCCGGGCAACGACCCGGCCGCGGCGATGCGGTACACCGAGTGCAAGATGATGCCGCTGTCCATGGAGATGGTCCGGGACATCGACGAGGAGACCGTCGACTTCCAGGACAACTACGACGGCCGCAACCAGGAGCCGACGGTTCTGCCGGCGCGCTTCCCGAACCTGCTGGTCAACGGTTCGGCGGGCATCGCGGTCGGAATGGCGACCAACATCCCGCCGCACAATCTGCGCGAGGTCGCGGCCGGTGCGCAGTGGTACCTGGAGCACCCGGAGGCCTCTCAGGAGGAACTCCTGGAGGCGCTGATCGAGCGGATCAAGGGCCCGGACTTCCCGACCGGCGCGCTGGTCGTGGGCCGCAAGGGCATCGAGGAGGCGTACCGCACCGGCCGCGGCTCGATCACGATGCGCGCGGTCGTCGCGGTCGAGGAGATCCAGAACCGGCAGTGCCTGGTCGTCACGGAGCTTCCGTACCAGACCAACCCCGACAACCTCGCGCAGAAGATCGCCGACCTGGTGAAGGACGGCAAGATCGGCGGGATCGCCGACGTCCGTGACGAGACCTCGTCGCGTACCGGTCAGCGTCTGGTCGTCGTGCTGAAGCGGGACGCGGTCGCCAAGGTCGTTCTGAACAACCTGTACAAGCACACCGATCTGCAGACCAACTTCGGTGCGAACATGCTGGCGCTGGTCGACGGTGTGCCGCGCACCCTCTCGATCGACGCGTTCATCCGGCACTGGGTGACGCACCAGATCGAGGTCATCGTCCGGCGTACGCAGTTCCGGCTGCGCAAGGCGGAGGAGCGGGCGCACATCCTGCGCGGTCTGCTCAAGGCGCTGGACGCGATCGACGAGGTCATCGCGCTCATCCGGCGCAGCCAGACGGTCGAGGTGGCGCGCGAGGGCCTGATGGGCCTGCTGGAGATCGACGAGATCCAGGCCAACGCCATCCTGGAGATGCAGCTGCGCCGGCTGGCCGCGCTGGAGCACCAGAAGATCACGGCCGAGCACGACGAGCTCCAGGCGAAGATCAACGAGTACAACGCGATCCTGGTGTCGCCGGAGCGGCAGCGGAAGATCGTCAGCGAGGAGCTGGCGGCGATCGTCGAGAAGTTCGGCGACGACCGGCGTTCCAAGCTGGTGCCCTTCGACGGTGACATGTCCATCGAGGACCTGATCGCCGAGGAGGACATCGTCGTCACGATCTCGCGCGGCGGCTATGTGAAGCGTACGAAGACGGACGACTACCGCTCGCAGAAGCGCGGCGGCAAGGGCGTGCGCGGTACGAAGCTCAAGGAAGACGACATCGTCGACCACTTCTTCGTGTCGACGACGCACCACTGGCTGCTGTTCTTCACGAACAAGGGCCGGGTGTACCGGGCGAAGGCGTACGAGCTCCCGGACGCCGGCCGTGACGCCCGTGGTCAGCACGTCGCCAACCTGCTGGCCTTCCAGCCGGACGAGCGGATCGCGCAGATCCTGGCGATCCGCGACTACGAGGCCGCGCCCTATCTGATCCTGGCCACGAAGGGCGGTCTGGTGAAGAAGACCGCGCTGAAGGACTACGACTCGCCGCGTTCCGGCGGTGTCATCGCGATCAACCTGCGCGAGACGGCGGACGGTGCCGAAGGCACCGCCGACGAGCTGATCGGTGCGGAGCTGGTTTCGGCCGAGGACGATCTGCTGCTCATCAGCAAGAAGGCCCAGTCGATCAGGTTCACCGCGACGGACGATGCGCTGCGCCCGATGGGCCGTGCCACCTCGGGCGTCAAGGGCATGAGCTTCCGCGAGGGCGACGAACTGCTCTCGATGAATGTTGTCCGGCCGGGTACGTTCGTGTTCACTGCCACCGACGGCGGGTACGCGAAGCGGACTCCCGTCGACGAGTACCGGGTTCAGGGCCGTGGCGGTCTGGGCATCAAGGCTGCCAAGATCGTCGAGGACCGGGGCTCGCTGGTCGGCGCGCTGGTGGTCGAGGAGACGGACGAGATCCTCGCCATCACGCTCGGCGGTGGTGTGATTCGTACGCGAGTCAATGAAGTCAGGGAGACGGGCCGTGACACCATGGGCGTCCAACTGATCAATCTGGGCAAGCGCGATGCCGTCGTCGGTATTGCCCGTAACGCCGAAGCCGGTCGTGAGGCCGAAGAGGTCGAGGGGTCCGAGGACACCGAGGCCGCGACGGCGGAGGGTGCCGAGAGCACGGTCGAGGGCAATGTCGAAGGCACGTCGCCTTCGGCCGGGGAGCACGAGGAGTAGAGCGTGAGTGGAGCCACGGGCGCCGGTTCGGCCGCTTCCGGAGCAGGAGCGAACGGTGCCCGTGGCCCCGCCACGGACTCCCAAGGGGGCATTGTGACGGACACCCGGGGGCCTCAGCCCCAGTACGAGGGCTATGCGACCGGGCCGTTGCCGGGTGAGCGCGAGCCCGCACAAGGTCAGGCGAGCGGGCCGTACCACCCGCCGCAGGCGTATCCCTCGCCCGCGGACGGGACGCAGGGCGGCCGGCCGCACGGTACACAGGGCGGCGCGCAGGCGGCCCGTCGGCCGCGGACGGGGGCGCGGACGACTCCGCGCACCCGCAAGGCACGGCTGCGGGTGGCCAAGGCCGACCCGTGGTCGGTGATGAAGGTCAGCTTCCTGCTCTCCATCGCGCTCGGCATCTGCACCGTGGTGGCGTCCGCGGTGCTGTGGATGGTGATGGACGCGATGGGCGTGTTCTCCACCGTGGGCGGGACGATCAGCGAGGCCACCGGTTCGAACGACAGCAACGGCTTCGATCTCCAGTCGTTCCTGTCGCTGCCGCGGGTTCTCATCTTCACCTCGGTCATCGCGGTGATCGACGTGGTCCTGGCGACCGCGCTGGCGACGCTGGGCTCCTTCATCTACAACTTGTCGGCGGGTTTCGTGGGCGGTATCGAGCTCACGCTGGCCGAGGACGAGTAGAGCGCCGGGTATCGATTTTGGGACTGGCCCCGACGTGCGCTAATCTTCAGAAGTCAGCGCAGCAGCGCGGCGGGGCTATAGCTCAGTTGGTTAGAGCGCATCCCTGATAAGGATGAGGCCACAGGTTCAAATCCTGTTAGCCCCACCAGCACGAAGGCCCCTCACCGGAAACGGTGGGGGGCCTTCGGCGTATCCGGTCGACGGGTGGGGCGGGGCGAGGCCCGTACGGCCGACGCGTGTGCGCGGGGTGTACGTGTTGCGGGTGCGGCCGATGTGTGCGGCACGATCCGGTCGGAGGCGGTGGGCCGTGGATCTGACCCGCCGCCAGGAGCCCGGGACCGTCGTGTTCCCGGGGCTGTCGTGTGCCTGGAGCCGCCGGCGTGTTCGAGGGTGTCGAGGTGGCGGTCGGCGCCGGCTCCTGCGGGCGGGAAGGGCCCCTGGGCGGCACGGAGAAGCCCCCGTCCGGTGTGAACCGGTCCGGGGGCTCCGTACGTCAGTTGAGCGGCTCTCAGGGCGGAAGGAGGGACGCGTCCCCCGCCGGGGCCCCGTGGGCGGTGCGGGCGGCGGTCCTGGTGTTCGTGATGTCCGTGGTGTCGACGGACACATGGCGGGTCGCGGGTGAGGAGCCGTGTGCCTCGGCGCGGATGCGCTGCTTCATCGTGGGTGGCAGCGCCCGGTCGCGCGGAAGGGTCCATCGCACCGACGGGGTGGTCGCGGTTGCCGCGGTCGCACCCATGTGCTCCTGGGTCGTGGTGGTCGGCTCCGTGGCGCTCTGCTCCGTGGCCGCCGCCGGGGTGCTCATGAGTCCCAGCGCGGCGAGCAGTGCGAAGAAGGCGGTGACGAAGGCGGTCCAGATGTTCTTGGGCTTGAAGGTGCTCATGGCGCCCCTCGCTTTCGGGTGGTCCGGTTTGCTTACCTTTCTGATGATGTGGATGTGGCTCGCGATTTCATGGACCGACGCCACCGATCCGCTGATCTTCGGATGAACACCACTCTTATGGTTCAACCGGTCCCGACGGGCTTGTGACGGGCCGCGGGTCGCCGCCGGATCTCCCGGGGAGGAGCGGCCCCGGGACGGCCGCTCTTCCCCGGGCGCCAGTTGGGTTGCGGGCAGGTCACCGGTTGATATCGGCCGGTGTGTATAGTCGGGCGGCAGAAGTCCCCTACGTCAAGGAAAGACGAGGTCGCGCGGTGAAGAAGCTTCTCCTGGTCGCACTGGCCGCCATCGGCGGGCTCCTCGTGTACCGCCAGATCCAGGCGGATCGCGCCGAGCAGGATCTGTGGACGGAGGCGACTGACTCCGTGCCCGCAGGTTCGGGTGTGTGAGACAGAACAGCCTGATTGCGGGCCCCGGTCGCTGAGCGGCCGGGGCTTCGTGCTGTTGCGGGACCGTGATGGCTGTGCTCTTGAGTTCACCTGAGCAAATCATTACGTTGCTTCAGCAAAACCCGGGCCGACTGGGGCCAGCAGGTGCGCTACGACGTGGCGCGGGCCGCCGAGAACCCGCGGATCGGTGCGGTGCTGCGGGTGTCGGTCCTCGGTGACGAGCCGGCCGGCCCTGAGCACCATGCCCCCGCCGTGGCCAAGAAGGCGGACAAGAAGGGCAATTCGATCAGGGGCGAAGACAGCAGCGGTACGGGCGGGGCAGGATGGACCGGCATCGCGGCCGCTGCCGGGGCGGGCGCCGTGGTGGTGCTCGCGGGGCTCGTGTTCGTACGCGGGCGTCGCGCGGGGGCCGCACAGACGACTGGGGGGAGCGCGTGATGAGGCAGCGCAACAGGGGCCGGGTGGCGCTGGCCGCGGTCGCGGCGATGTGCGCGGCGGCGCTGCCGGGGCAGGCGTTCGCGGCCGGGGAGCCCGCCGCGTACACCTTCGATCCCGGGGCGAAGGAGATCGACGGTGCGGAGGCCAGCACCGATGCGTCGGCGCTGACGCCCGGATCGGTCTACAAGAGCTCGATCAAGCCCGGCGAGAAGCTCTACTACCGCCTCAACCTCGACGCGAAGACGAACGCGTACGTCTCGGCGGTGGCCGTGCCCAGGAGCGGCGGGCTGGTCGCCTACGGGGACGGGATCACGGTCAGCATCCGCGACAGCACGGACCTCCAGTGCAGTTCGGACGACGCGCGGTTCGAGTCGGCGGAGTTCGCCCGCCCGATCGCCACGTACGCCTACCGGACCATGGAGAAGGACAGCAGCACCTGCCAGGAGGCCGGTGCGTACAACGTCCTGATCGAGCGGGAGAGCAAGGGGACCTCGGCGCCCGACGCATGGGACCTGGAGCTGCGCTACGCGTCGGAACCACAGCTGAAATCGGCCGGTTCGATGCCGACCGACGCACCGGAGGACTGGCCGTCCGCCTCGCCCGTGCCGCCCACCGCCGCCCCGCAGAAGCGGTCGGGCGGCACCGGCTACTACGACGCGACCGGTCTGGAGACCGGCGAGTGGCGGGAGAAGGACGGCATCAGGCCGGGGCAGACCCTCTTCTACCGGGTGCCGGTGGACTGGGGCCAGCAGATCTTCGCCACCGCGGACCTGAGCAACAACAACGCCTCGAACGATTTCATCAGCAACGCGCTCGCGCTCTCCCTCGACAATCCGGCGCACGGCCACGTCGACTCCGCGACACCGCTGTCGTACTCGGGGAGGCCCGGGTCCGTGTCGCTGAGTCCGCTGCCCCCGGTGGCGTACGAGAACCGATACGACTCCAGCAGCAGCACCGCCGCGATGCGGTTCGCCGGCTGGTACTACCTGTCGGTGACGCTGAGCCCGAAGGTCGCGAAGTCGTACGGCGACAAGGCGATTCCGCTGACCCTGAAGATCAAGGTCGAGGGGAAGGCCCGGAATTCGCCGTACACGGGGGACGCCGGGATCTTCTCGGTCACGCAGGACGACCTGGACATGGCGAGGAAGGGCCAGGCGGCCCCGCAGGCGGCCAGGAGCGACAGGATGAAGACGATCGGCATGGCCGGGATCGGCGCGGGTTCGGTGCTGGTGCTCGGGCTCGGGGTGTGGACGCTGCTGGCCCGGCGCCGCGCCGCGAGCACCGCCCCGGCGGGCCCGTCCGCCGACGGCCGGCCGTACGGAGGCCCGCCGCAGGCCTGGTAGCCGGAGCCGATCCCGGGCGCCGTGCGGCTGGAGCCCGGGCGACCGGATTCAGCTCTGGGTCAGCGCCCAGATGCCCACCGCGAAACAGATCAGCGCCACCACCAGCACCGGGACCGCCACCTTCGGGGACGGTCCCGGACGCCTCTGCGGGGCGGGTGCCCCGGCGGCCTCCGGGACACCCGGGGACACCCCCGCGCCGGGTGCGGCGGCGGGAGCCTGCGGCTGCCCGACGGTGTACGCGCGGGTGAGCGCGGGTTCGTGCTGCACGGCGGCCGTGGGAGCCTGCGAGGGATTCGGCGCGGGAGCGGCGTAGGGGGAGGCCGCGTGCGGTGCGTCCGGCTGCTCCTGCTGGGGCGGCGGCGTGGGCTGCCGCGGAGGCGGCGGGAGGTGGAAACTGCCCGTCTCCGACATGGGGACCGGCGGCTGGGCGTACGACTGCTGTACGGGCTGCCGGGCCGGCGCCTGGTCCGGCTGGGCCTCCTGGACTTTCTGAGGGTTCTGGGGGTGCTGCGGACCCTGAGGGTCCTGGGCGGGGGCCGTGACCGGTCCGGTGGGGCCGAAACCGGCCGGCAGCGGCCCGATCTGGTCGAAGACCTCGACCGGCTCGTCCTCGGCCCCTGGCTCCGGCAGCATCTCCACCGCGGCCGTCAGCGCCTTGCGCGCACCCGTGGCCGTACGGAACCGGGCCTGCGGATCCGGCTGCAACAGCCCCGCGAGGACCTGCCACAACGGCTCGGGGATCCCCTCCGGGGCGGACGGCGTGCCGTACGAGGCGAAGTGCTCGACGAGCGCCTGCGCGTCGGGCTTCCTGCCCTGGAGCAGATAGAGCGCGACAAGACCGACCGCGAACAGGTCCGCGGGGAAGTCGGGCTCCGCGCCCATCATTTGCTCGGGGGCGAAGTAACCGGGCGTTCCCACCACGTAGTTGGTCTCGGTGAGACGCGGCTCCCCCTTGCGCATGGAGATCCCGAAGTCGGACAGCCGCAGATGCGGACGTCCCGTTCCGGTCGCCTCCATCAGGATGTTGGCCGGCTTGATGTCCCGGTGCACGACGCCCTCCGCGTGCACCGTGGACAGCCCGGACAGCAACTGGTCGAGGAGCGTGCAGACGAAACGGGGCGGCAACGGCCCGTAGTCGCCGATGACATGGGCCAGCGAACCGCCGCTCACCAGATCCATGGTGAACAGGACCTTGTCGTCGTCGGCGGCCCAACTGGCGGGCGCGAGCACATGCGGATGCTCGATCCGCAGTGCCTGCTCGCGGACGAAGCGCAGCAGCGTGTGCGCGTCGCTCTGCTGGAGGACCTTGGCCGCCACGTAGCGGCGGCGCCGGTGGTCCCAGGCCCGCCAGACGGCGCCGACTCCACCACGTCCGATCGGATCGATCAGTTCGTACCGACCGGCGAAGACCTCACCCATTGCGCTGCGCCCGCTCCCAGTTCCTGTTTCGGCCCACGGCCGGCCTTCGGAGGTAGTGCCCGGCCCGATCTGATGCGAACGAAGGGCCCTAGCTCTGGTGCCCCTCGTAGTGCGCCACCGCGTCCGCGGTGCGACCCGCGCCGTACACCTTGAGGAACTCTGCCAGTTCCGGGTGGGTCGGGGCGAGGGAGTCGGCGGCATCGATGATGTCGCCGGCCGCCGCGACCGACCGCAGCAGCGACTGGATCTCGCGGACCACGCGCCGGACGGTGGGGGCGCCGCCGGTGGTCGAGGTCTGGCCGGTGCCGGTGAGGACGGAGCCGCCCTGGGACTTCTTGATCTCTTCCATGCGGTCGGTGGCCTCGCCCGCGCTGACGCTGCCGTCCGCGACCTGTCCGGCCAGTTCCTGGAGCGCCTGGACGCGCTGGACGACCGCGGGATTGCCGATCTTCGCCCGCTGGCCGCTCATCAGCTGGGAGAGCATGGGGGCGGACAGCCCGAGGACGGCGGCGAGCCGGGCCTGGTTCAGACCGAGATCATCGATCAGTCGGCGGAAGAGCGCTCCGAGAGGCTCTCCGTACCAACTGCGCTGAAGCTCCCTGGCCCTTGCCGTTGCCTCTTGCTGCGCTGCGTCCATGGCGTCTCCCCTTCGCTGCG
Organism: Streptomyces sp. NPDC002403; assembly: GCF_053593015.1. NCBI lineage: Bacteria > Bacillati > Actinomycetota > Actinomycetes > Kitasatosporales > Streptomycetaceae > Streptomyces > Streptomyces sp. NPDC002403. Next base: position 36,629 of record NZ_JBSFBQ010000015.1, read on the forward strand.
GCTTCGCTGCTGCGAACCTCGCGAGCATCTTACGGAGAGTGGTCGCCGACCGGGAGACCCCATCTTTTTGCAGGATTCCCGGGAGTACCCGGTACTCTGGTCTGCGGCGGTGGCCAAGACGCTGAAGCGTCCGGGGCTGTCCGTTTTTAGGGGCCTTAGCTCAGTTGGTAGAGCGCTGCCTTTGCAAGGCAGATGTCAGGAGTTCGAATCTCCTAGGCTCCACACACAAACCCCCTCCGACCGGCACAAACACGGTCGGAGGGGGTTTTGCGTGCTGTCGTTGTTTGTTCGGCTGCGGTCGTCCGGGAGCCGGTTCAGCGGCGCTCGTCCGGTCCGGTGCCGTCCGTGCCCTCCGGGCCGTCGGCCTCCGACTCGTCCTGCTCGGCCCGGAACTCGGGGTCGAGCGGGGTCGGGCCGCTGCCGTCGACCGAGGTCAGCGGGGCACGGTCGGAGACCTCCGTGGCAGCGGGCGGTTCGACCAGCCAGTCGGGGTTGGCCTGCTTGTCCCACCACCGCCAGGCGGCGTAGGCGCCGCCTGCCACGAGGCCGGCCACGACGAGCCCCTTGAACAGCCGCCCGGCCTTTGCCCGCCGTTCGTGCTTTCTGGCCAGCTGCCGGATCTCCGCCGCCGTGACGGTGCTGCGCAGCGCGGCCAGCGCGGCGGCGCTGCGGGCCGTGGCCTCCTCGGCCACGGGCTGGGCGACGGCCATCGCGTGTTCGACCCGCGGCACCGTGAAGTCCGCGGCGGTACGGGCTGCCCGGCGGGTGTGGAGGGCGGCGCGCCGGCCGGCCTCGTCGACCTTGGGCGGCACATGGGTGAGGGCCAGTTCGATACGTGGTGCCAGATGCGCGTCGTACTGGACGCGGGCCTGCTGGGCCGCCTTGGACACCTTCGGCGCGAGCCGTGTGCGGGCTTCGTGCGCCAGATGTGCGGCCTGGTCCTTGGCCGTGTCGGCGTAGGGCGCCACCACTTCCGCGGCGTGCTGCACGCTGTCCTTCGCCGAGTCGGTTGCGGCGCGCACGCTGTCGATGCGGGTCACGGGATCCTCCTCCTTGGTGGCGGGTAGACACTCCGCCTTTCCACCCATTTCGAGATCATGCCCGCCGGAGCCCTGTCTGGCATGCCGGGCGGGCATCCGGGTCATTCAGGTCATGAGTGACACCTGCGGGCAATACGGTGCAAGGGGAGCTTGCCGACGACAATGCCACGGTTCGCTCCAGCCCGCGCCGCTGCGTCACGCACTTGGCCGCATTTGTTCCTGCGAGGAGCGGCACGGAAGCGGCGGCTCCGCGCCAAGGGCGCGACGGGGCGGGGGAGGCGGGCGTCACGCGTTCGCCGACGGCGGCCGAACGGCCGGGGCGCGACGTCCGTGCGAGGATCGTCGGACGTCACTGAAGACTTACGGAAGGCAGATCGTGGCCGAGCAGCTTTACGCCACCTTGAAGACCAACCAGGGCGACATCGACATCCGGCTCCTGCCGAACCACGCGCCCAAGACGGTCAAGAACTTCGTGGAGCTCGCCAAGGGCGAGCGTGAGTGGACGCACCCCGAGACCGGTGAGAAGTCGACGGACAAGCTGTACGACGGCACCGTCTTCCACCGCGTCATCAGCGGCTTCATGATCCAGGGCGGCGACCCGCTGGGCAACGGCACCGGTGGCCCGGGGTACGAGTTCGCGGACGAGTTCCACCCCGACCTCAGCTTCAACAAGCCGTACCTGCTGGCCATGGCCAACGCGGGTCCGGGCACCAACGGCTCGCAGTTCTTCGTGACCGTTTCGCCGACCGCCTGGTTGACCGGCAAGCACACCATCTTCGGCGAGGTCGCCGACGAGGCCAGCAAGAAGGTCGTGGACGCCATCGCCGCCACGCCGACCAACGCCCGTACCGACCGCCCGGTGCAGGACGTCGTGATCCAGTCGGTCGTCGTCGAGACCCGTTGATCACCGGAAGTCATCGGCCGATCACACGCTGATGGTCCGTTCGGGAACCAATCGCCCTGCCCGTCCGTACTGATACATAGCGGACGAGCAGGGCGGCGTTGTGCGTGCCCGTGTCCGTCATGACGAGGACCGAAGGGACCGGGAAGCGATGGGACCGATGGACCGGCAGCCGCCGGGAGGCGCGGACCGGCCGGCCGCGGCGGACGGCTCGCTCAGCTGCTACCGCCACCCCGGTCGCGGGGCGAACATCCGCTGCACCCGCTGCGAGCGCCCGATCTGCCCCGAGTGCATGATCGATGCCTCGGTCGGCTTCCAGTGCCCGGACTGCGTACGCCAGGGATCGGGTACGGGGCACGGCCCGGCCGCCAATCAGCCGCGCACCGTCGCGGGCGGCGCCATCACCGCCGATCCTCGCCTCGTCACCAAGATCCTGCTCGGCATCAACGTCGCCGTGTACCTGGCGGTGCTGGCGAGGGGCACCGCGCTGGTCGACGAGCTGATGCTGCTCGGCCGCGCCACGACCCACTACGGCGGTCCGCTCGAAGGCGTCGCGGAGGGGCAGTGGTACCGGCTGGTGACGTCGATGTTCCTGCACCAGGAGGTGTGGCACATCGCGTTCAACATGCTGGGGCTGTGGTGGCTCGGCGGACCGCTGGAAGCGGCGCTCGGCCGTGCCCGTTATCTCACGCTCTACATGATCTCCGGCCTGGCGGGCAGCGCCCTCACCTACTGGCTCTCCGCGCCCGTGCAGGGCTCGCTCGGAGCCTCCGGGGCGATCTTCGGACTGCTGGGCGCCACCGCCGTCCTCATGCGCCGGCTCAACTACGACATGCGCCCGGTCTTCGCGCTGCTCGCGGTGAACCTGGTCATCACCTTCAACCCCTGGGGCGGAATCGCCTGGCAGGCACATGTCGGCGGCCTGATCGCGGGCACGCTGATCGCGATCGGCATGGTCCACGCCCCCCGCGAGCGGCGAGCACTGGTGCAGTACGGCACCTGCGCCCTGGTTCTGGCAGCCGTGATCCTCGTGGTCGTCGCCAGAACGGCCGCGCTGACCTGAGCGGGCATCGCCCCCGGTTCGGCTGTCCACAGTCGTAGTTGTCCACAGTCGGTGCCGGATCTTGTGCATTCTGTGGGAACAACTGTGCCCCTTGTCGCTGAGCTGGGTTTTTCCAGTCAGGACAAGGGGCGTGCCATCCCCCGATGGGGGAGGCTGCAGTCACATCGGCGTCAACCGCCAGGGAGTTATCCACAGATCGTCTGACCTTTTCCCCCGCCTGTGGATAACGCTGTGGGTAACTCGGGGCAAGGCTTGCGGGACGGGGCCCCGCTGTGCACCTACGAGCGCCGCGGTACTACTTCCACTGCGTGGAGACACCGAAGCCGCCGGCGATGAAGCCGAAGCCGACGACGATGTTCCAGTTCCCCAGGTCCTTGATCGGCAGGTCGCCGTCGGTCACATAGAAGACGACGATCCAGGCCAGACCGATCAGGAAGAGCGCCAGCATCACCGGCGCCACCCAGCTGCGGCTGGTCAGCTTTATGTTGGTTGCCTGCTTCGCCGGAGGGGGCGTGAAGTCGGCCTTCTTGCGGATACGTGACTTCGGCACGAGGAACTCTCCTGTCGATGCGCTGCGTGACCGCGCAGGGAACTGTGGCTGGCGCCGGGGCGGGCTCGAGGGGGAATGCTGCCTCCCCCGGGCGTCCGTTAGCGTAGTGCTTCCCTGGCGCCGAAGGAGATAAGGGTACGTTGAGCAATTCTGCCGACTCTCCCCAAGGGCCCGTCCGGCGCACCTTCCGGCACCCGGCCCGTGTGCTCACCGCTGCCGTCTTCGCGCTCGCCGGGCTGATCTTCGTCACCAGCGCCAACACGGCCAAGGGCACCAATATCCGCACCGACTCCTCGCTGCTGAAGCTCTCCGACCTCATCCAGCAGCGCAGCAACAAGAACGCCCAGCTGGACGAGACCACCGCGGCCGTGCGCGAGGACATCGACGCCCTCGTCCGGCGGGACGACGGCAGCACCGAGGCGGAGGACGCCCGGCTCAAGGAGCTGGAGCGGGACGGCGGCACCACGAAACTCACCGGCCGCTCGGTGAGCGTCACGCTCGACGACGCCCCGCCCAACGCCACCGCCAACCCCGGCTACCCCGACCCGCAACCCAATGACCTGGTCATTCACCAGCAGGACCTGCAGGCGGTCGTCAATGCCCTCTGGCAGGGCGGTGCCCGGGGCATCCAGGTCATGGACCAGCGGCTGATCTCCACCAGCGCGGTGCGCTGCGTCGGCAACACCCTGATCCTCCAGGGCCGGGTCTACTCCCCGCCGTACAGGATCACCGCGGTCGGCGACCCGGGCAAGCTCAAGCAGGCGCTCAACAACTCCCCGGCGATCAGCAACTACCTGCTGTACGTGAAGGCGTACGGGCTCGGCTGGAAAGTCGACGAGCACGAGGCGGTGACTCTTCCCGGCTACTCGGGCACAGTGGACCTCCACTATGCGGAGCCGGTGAAGCAGTAGCGAGCGGCTGTGGGGAGGCCGGCCAGGTGTCGGTGCGACTGATCGTCAGGACATTCAGCGAACTCTGCATCACCGTCGGTGCCCTGATCGTGCTCTTTGTGGTGTACGTGCTGTTCTGGACCGGAGTGAAGGCGGCCGACGCCACCGAGGGGCAGATCGACTCCCTGCGCAGCCGGTGGGCACAGGGGGCGGTGTCCGCTCCGGGGCCGCAGACCTCCCCGGCGCCGAATCCGTCGGGGGCGTCGAAACCACCGGGGTCCTCGGGGTCCTCGAAAGAGCCTCCCGCCTCCGCCGCGTACCGGGACGGCAAGCCGTTCGCGATGCTGTACATACCCCGCTTCGGCAAGGGCTGGGAGTGGCCCGTCCTGGAGAACACCCAGGTCAGGACCTTGCAGAAGGGCCTCGGTCACTACACAGGGACCGCCCGCCTCGGTGCGACCGGAAATTTCGCGGTGGCCGGACACCGCCGTACCTACGGAGATCCGTTCAAGGACTTCCCGAAGCTGCGTCCGGGAGACGCGGTCGTGCTGACGGACGGGACGACGTGGTTCACGTACCGCATCGACAAGAAGCCCTACCGGACGGTGCCGAGCGACATCGGGGTCATCGACCCCGTACCCCGAAAGTCCGGCTTCGACGGGCCGGGCCGCTATCTGACGCTGACCACCTGCGACCCCGAATGGGGCAGCAGCCACCGGCTGATCGCCTGGGCGCACCTCGACGCGACCCAGCCTGTGACCGAAGGCAAGCCGGCAGCTTTCCACAGCTGACCCCCGCTTCTGCCCCCGCCCTTTAGTCTGGTCCCGTACCGAATGGAGGGGACAGCATGTACGGCTGGATCTGGCGGCATCTGCCGGGCAACGCATGGGTGCGTGCGCTCATCTCGCTCGTGCTGGTGCTGGCCGTCGTCTACGCGCTTTTCCAGTACGTCTTCCCGTGGGCGGAGCCGCTGCTTCCGTTCGGTGATGTGACGGTGGACGGCTCGACCGGAACGGGGGGCGGCCAGTGAGTGCCCGCATTCTCGTCGTGGACAACTACGACAGCTTTGTCTTCAACCTCGTCCAGTACCTCTATCAGCTCGGCGCCGAATGCGAAGTGCTGCGCAACGACGAGGTGACCACGGCGCACGCCCAGGACGGCTTCGACGGCGTCCTGCTGTCGCCCGGTCCCGGCACCCCGGAGCAGGCGGGCGTCTGCGTCGAGATGGTGCGTCACTGCGCGGCGACGGGCGTCCCGGTCTTCGGGGTCTGCCTGGGCATGCAGTCGATGGCGGTGGCGTACGGCGGCGTGGTGGACCGCGCCCCGGAGCTGCTGCACGGCAAGACCTCGCCGGTGATCCACGAGGGAGCGGGGGTCTTCGCGGGCCTGCCGTCCCCGTTCACCGCGACCCGCTACCACTCGCTCGCCGCCGAACCGGACACCGTCCCGGCGGAGCTGGAGGTGACGGCGCGGACCGCCGACGGCATCATCATGGGGCTGCGCCACCGTGAACTGCCGGTGGAGGGCGTGCAGTTCCACCCGGAGTCGGTGCTGACCGAGTACGGGCACCTGATGCTGGCCAACTGGCTGGCACAGTGCGGTGACACGGGGGCCGTCGCGAGGTCGGCGGGGCTCGCGCCGGTGGTGGGCAAGGCCGTCGCGTGACCGCACTCCGCCCCGAACACGACGCCGGACAGGACGGCCCGTACGAGCAAGGAGCGTACGAGGCCGCAGGCGCGTTCGAGGCGGCGGTCGACCGGCTGGCGGACCCGTTGAACGATCCGCTGCCGGGGCGGCACGCCTCGCCGTGGTTCAGGGCGGACAACAACCCGGCCGAGGCATCCGGGGCACAGGCTGAGCCTCCGGCGCAGGTGCAGGCACCGACGCGGGCGCCACAGGGGGCACAGAGCCCCGAGGAGGCTCCGCGGGAGTGGTACGACCCCGAGGGGTTCGAACGGGACTGGTACGGGCAGCAGACGCCCGCCCCGGCCCCCGTACCGGCCCCTGTTCCGGCCCCCGTACCGGTCCCTGTTCCGGCCCCCGTACCGGCCCCTGTTCCGGAGCCCCGGGCGCAGCCCGCGCCCCTTCCCCTGCCGCTCGACGACGAGACGATCGGCCTGCGGACGGGCCTTGAGCCGGATCCGGCGGGCGATGCGGAGAGCTTCCGGCAATCCCGGCCGGACGCGGAACCGGACTCCGAAGGCACCGATCCGGAACCCCGCACCGGAGGCCGCGCCGAACGTCGCCGCGCCGCCAAGGGGCGGGGCCGCCGCCGTGCCGAACAGCGGCCGGACACTGCGGCCACGGCTGCCGCGCAGACCGACAAACCGATGTCCCGCGTCGAGGCACGGCGTGCGGCGCGCGCGGCCAAGGACAGCCCGGCCGTGGTGGCCAGCCGGGTCACCGGAGAGCTGTTCATCACGTTCGGTGTGCTGATGCTGCTGTTCGTCACGTACCAGCTGTGGTGGACGAATGTGCGCGCTGACCAGTACGCCGGCAAGGAGACGCACAAGATCCAGGACGACTGGGCGAAGGGCGACCGCAACCCCGGTGTGTTCGAAGCGGGGCAGGGTTTCGCCATCATCCACATCCCCAAACTGGACGTGGTCGCTCCGATCGCCGAGGGCATCAGCAAGGAGAAGGTCCTCGACCGGGGCATGGTCGGTCACTACGGAGAGGGCGCGCTGCGCACCGCGATGCCGTCGGCCAAGCAGGGCAATTTCGCTCTGGCCGGTCACCGCAACACGCACGGCGAGCCGTTCCGCTACATCAACCGGCTGAATCCGGGTGACCTGATCGTGGTCGAGACGCAGGACGCGTACTACACGTACAAGACGACGAAGACGCTGCCTCAGACGTCGCCGTCCAATGTCTCGGTGATCGATCCCGTTCCGCAGGGTTCCGGGTTCACAGGGCCGGGCCGGTACATCACTCTGACGACCTGTACGCCGGAATTCACGAGTACGTACCGTTTGATCGTCTGGGGCAAGATGGTTGACGAACGACCGCGCAGCAAGGGGAAGCCCGACGCGCTCGTGGGCTGAATCATCATCACGACAGGGACGGGTGCGGTGACAGCGAGGACCGAGCACGAAGAGCGAACCGGAGAGTCCGCGCCCCCGCCCCGGCGCCGGGGCCGCCATCCCGTCGCGACCGTGATCAGTGTCTTCGGTGAACTGCTGATCACCGCGGGCCTGGTGCTGGGGCTCTTCGTCGTCTACTCCCTCTGGTGGACGAATGTGCTCGCCGACCGTGAGGCCACCAAGCAGGGCCACACCGTCCGCGACCGCTGGGAGGGCGGACCGGGGGCGCTGGACACGAAGGACGGCATCGGCTTCCTGCACGTCCCGTCGATGAAGAACGGCGAGGTGCTGGTCAAGAAGGGCACCGACACCGAGAACCTCAACAACGGCATCGCGGGCTACTACACGGACCCGGTGAAGTCGGCCCTCCCGTGGGACGAGAAGGGCAACTTCACCCTGGCCGCGCACCGCGACGGGCACGGCGCCAAGTTCCACAACATCGACAAGGTGAAGACCGGGGACGCGGTCGTCTTCGAGACCAGAGACACCTGGTACGTCTACAAGGTCTTCAAGGAGCTTCCCGAGACGTCGAAGTACGACGTCGACGTTCTGCAGCCGGTACCGAAGGGATCGGGTGCGAAGAAGCCCGGCCGCTACATCACGCTGACGACCTGCACGCCGGTCTACACGTCGAAGTACCGCTACATCGTGTGGGGCGAACTGGTACGCACGGAGAAGGTGGACAAGGACCGCACGAAGCCGGCGGAGCTGCGCTAGCCGATACGATGAGCCCGGCCCGAAGCCGCAACCAATCCTTGCGACTTCGGGCCTTCTGCTGTCCCGGCCGACCGGTTCACTTGAGCACCTGCAGTTTCGCGCCCGAGCCCCAGGCCTCCAGGAGGCCGCGGTGCACGGCGGTGACGCCGGCCTGCATAGCGACGTCCTGTGCTTCGCGGGAGAACGGGCAGGTCGCCACGTACACGGCAACGTCCGCCCGATGCAGAGTCTTGGTACCGACGAACTTCTGCATTTCGCCGCTCCACACCGAGCGGTACGGGGCGAAGTTCTTGCACTGGACGACCAGTCGGCGCCCGTCGGCGGTGTATGCGGTGATGTCGGCACCACGATCGCCGTTCCCGCCGTGGACCTCGACGTCGGTGCAGTCGTCCCGGCGCAGCAGTCCGGCGATGTGCTGCTCGAACTCCCGCCAGCTCATGGCATCCATGGCGGCCATGACTCCGGCTGGGGGACGCCGTTCCTGCGTCCGCTGAAGGCGCCGCAGTTGGACGTCGTGCCGGACGATCCGCTGCTCGATCCGCTGGACGTTCTCGCGGAGCCTGATGAGTTCCCGTTGCTGCTCGCCGGATGCTTCGATGAGAGCGGTGAGCATGGGAACGACAGCGGTGCCGAGAAGGAGGGTGAAGCTCTCTTCACTGAGCCGTGTGATGCGGGCATCGAGCGATTCGACGTCGCTGCCACGCCGCGGGGCCTCCATGACCACCGGCTGCGCCCGGAAGGTGTGCTCGAGGTCGAGCAGGTACGTACGGACGCGGCGTGCGACATCACTGTCCCGGAGCAGCATGGCGACGTTCAGGACTGTCCGCCGGAGCCAGAGTGCCATGCTCGAACGGGGCTGTGGATAACTCTCCGGATAGGAACTCAGGGTGAGTTCCTTAAATTCCTGCAGCTCAGCGCCTCGGATCACCCTCAGGCCATTCGATTCGAGCTCTTCTCGGTGGCGGCTGAGGAGGTTGTTGACGACGGTTTCCGCGACCTTGAAGTAGGCGGCGACCATGGCGGTGGTCAGGTGCAGACCGTTCGGGAGCAAGGACAGCGCCTTTACTCGGTCGAGTGCCTCCGTCCGCTCGGTGAAGCTCTGACGCAGTGCCTGTGATTCCACCAGAGCGACCTCATTGATCATGCTCCTGGTCCTTCGCATAGCCGGATGCGGGCCGGAGTCCGATGCCCCGTCCCAGCTGATCAACGAATCGGCACATATGAAGACACGATCGGTTTACGTATGCATGTGCTTTATGCAACGTATTCCTCGTGGCGGGCACAGCGAAGGGCCCCGGTCGCCGTGTGGCGGCCGGGGCCCTTCGGGGATCGGACGGAGCAGGGGTCAGTTCCGGTGCGAGCCGGACGGGCCGCCGAAGATGTTGCCGTTTCCGCCGCCCGGCATGGTCTGGACGTTGACCGCGCTGTTCTTGTCGACCTGCTGGCCGCTGTTGGGCTGGAAGGTGACGACCCTCGCGTTGTCGTCATTCGGCCCCTGCACCTGGCCGAGCTGCAGACCCGCCCCGGCCAGCAGGGCCTTCACCTCCGCGAGGGTCTTGCCCTGCAGATCGGGAACCGTGGTCTGTTCCGGCTGCTGCGGGCCCTTGGAGACCTTCAGGACGATCTGGACGTCCTTCGCCTGCTTGCTCGGGCCGGCCGGGGTCTGGTCGATGACCGTACCCGCAGGTTCGCTCGAATCCACCGGCGTCTGGGAGATGTTGGTGAAACCGAGGGGGGAGAGCTGGGCCAGTGCCTGATCGATGGTCCGTCCGCGGACGTCCGGAAGATCCGGCATCGCCTGCTTGGCGACCGTGATCGTGACCTCGGAGTTCTTCTCGGCCTTCGAGTTGCCCACGGGGTCCTGCTTGATGACCGAGCCTTCGGTCTTCTCGGACTCGACCGAGACGACCTTGACCGTGAAGCCCTTGTCCTCAAGGTTCTTGCGGGCGTTCTCCTCGGACTTCTCCGTGACGTCCGGGACCTCGACCTTCGGGGCGCCGGTGGAGACGACGACCGTGACGGTCTCCTTCTTCGCCATCGTGTCGCCGGAGTTCGGGGTCTGGCTGCAGATCTTGCCCTTGGGCTGGTCCTCGCACGGTTCGCGCGAGCCGATTTTCAGGACGACGTCGGAACTCTCCGCGAGTTTCTGTGCTTCTTTCATGGTCGTGCCGACCAGGTTCGGCACATCGACCTCGTTGCCGCTGTCGACGTTGCTGAAGACCGACCTGCCGATCAGGATCGCGCCGATCAGCACCAGAACACCCGCGACGATCAGCAGGATCGTCGAGGTGTTGCTCTTCTTCTGGCGACGGCGGTCCGGGCGGTCGTCGTAGCCGTAGCCGCCGTCGTCCGGGTTGACCGGGGGCAGCATGGAGGTGGGGGCGCCGTTCTGGTCGGCGGCGCGCAGTGCGGTGGTCGGCTGGTCGTTGCCGTATCCGTTGTAGCCGCCGTAACCGGCGGCACCCATCGCCGCGGTGGCGGCGACCGGCTGGCCGTCGAGGCACGCCTCGATGTCGGCGCGCATCTCGTCGGCCGACTGGTAGCGGTAGTCGGGATCCTTGACCAGGGCCTTCAACACGATCGCGTCCATTTCGGGCGTGATCTCGGGGTCGAAGTTGCTGGGCTTCTGCGGCTCTTCCCGTACGTGCTGATAGGCGACCGCGACCGGCGAGTCCCCGATGAAGGGCGGCCGGACCGTCAGCAGCTCGTAGAGCAGGCAGCCGGTCGAGTAGAGGTCGGAACGCGCGTCGACCTGCTCGCCCTTGGCCTGCTCCGGGGAGAGGTACTGGGCGGTGCCGATGACGGCGGCGGTCTGCGTCATCGTCATTCCGGAGTCGCCCATGGCGCGGGCGATGCCGAAGTCCATGACCTTGACCTGACCGGTGCGCGTCAGCATGACGTTCGCCGGTTTGATGTCGCGGTGGACGATGCCGGCGCGGTGCGAGTACTCCAGCGCCTGGAGGATGCCGACGGTCATCTCAAGGGTGCGCTCGGGCAGCAACTTGCGGCCGGAGTGCAGGAGTTCCCTGAGCGTCGACCCGTCGACGTACTCCATCACGATGTACGGGATGGAGACCCCGTCGACGTAGTCCTCGCCGGTGTCGTAGACGGCGACGATCGCCGGGTGGTTGAGCGAGGCGGCGGACTGGGCCTCACGGCGGAACCGGGCCTGGAAGGACGGATCGCGGGCCAGATCGGCCCGGAGCGTCTTCACGGCTACGGTGCGGCCGAGCCGGGTGTCGTGTGCGAGGTAGACCTCGGCCATGCCACCACGGCCGAGCACCGAGCCCAGCTCGTACCGGCCGCCGAGGCGACGCGGCTCTTCCATAACAGTTCCAGCCCTCTCCGTCAGTCCCGACCGCACCGGTGTGTGGTCCGGCGGTGTGCTGCTCGCGCATACGCTACCGGCCGCGCACTACCTGATCGGCCCGGAGTCCGGACCTGATACCTGACCGGTATCCCGATGTGCAGGTATGGCACCCGATGTGATGGGCGTCACTTCTTGCTGTCGATGACCGCCTTCATCACGTCCCGCGCGATCGGGGCGGCCAGGCCGCCACCGGAGATGTCGTCGCGGTTGGCCTGGCTGTCCTCGACGACCACGGCGACGGCGACCGGGGAGCCGCTGTCGGTCTTCGCGTACGAGATGAACCAGGCGTACGGGTTCTCACTGTTGTTCAGGCCGTGCTGGGCGGTACCGGTCTTGCCGCCGACAGTGACGCCGTCGATGAGGGCGTTGGTTCCCGTGCCGTTCTTGACGACGGTCTCCATCATCTGCTGGAGCTTCTGCGCGTTCTCACCCGAGAGGGGCTGGCTGAACTGCTCCTTTTCGTGGGTGTAGATCACGTCGAGGTTGGGGGCCTGGCGCTCGGCGACCATGTACGGCTGCATCAGCTTGCCGTCGTTGGCGACGGCCGCGGCGACCATGGCCATCTGGAGCGGGGTGGCGCGGTTGGACGCCTGGCCGATGCCGGCCATGGCGTTCTGCGGCCGGTTGTCCTTGGGGTAGACGCTGGCGTCGGCGCGTACCGGGGTGAAGATCTCCTCGTTGAAGCCGAACTTGTTGGCCTCGTCGATCATCTTCTGGTTGCCGAGATCGTCGCTGATCTTGCCGAAGACGGTGTTGCAGGACCACCGCAGCGCTTCCCGGAGCGAGGCGTTCTCGCACGGGATGTTGCCCTCGTTCTCGAGGTTGCCGGTGGTGAGCGGGAGCCGCCAGGGCAGCGGGGAGTTCGTCTTGTCGTCGATGCCGTTGTACAGCCCGTTCTCCAGGGCCGCGGCGGCGGTGACGACCTTGAAGGTCGAGCCGGGCGGGTAGGTCTCGCGCAATGCCCGGTTGAGCATCGGCTTGTCCTTGTCCTTCAGGAGCTGCTGCCGGGCATCGGCGTCCTTGAGGGAGTTGCCCGCGAAGACCGAGGGGTCGTACGAGGGAGTGCTGACCAGGGCCAGGATGGCGCCGGTCTGCGGGTCGAGCGCGGCGACGGCGCCCTTCTTGTTGCCGAGTCCCTTGAAGGCGGCCTTCTGAGCGGCGCCGTTGAGGGTGGTGACGATGTTGCCGCCGGTCTTCTTCTCGCCGGTGAAGAGGGAGAGCGTACGGTCGAAGAACAGCTGGTCGCTGTTGCCGGTGAGGATTCCGTCCTCGATGCTCTCCAGCTGCGAGGCGTCGAAGGCCTGCGAGGAGTAGCCGGTGACGGGGGCCCACATGGGGCCGTTCTTCCAGACCCGCTTGTACTTGAAGTCGCTGCCCTTGGTCTCGACGGACCCGGTGACGGGGTTCCCGTCGACGATGATGTTGCCGCGCTCGTGTGCGTACCGCTCGATCTGGACGCGGCGGTTGTGCTCGTTCGCGTTCAGCTCGTCGGCGCGGACGTACTGGAGCCAGTTGACACGCACCAGGAGCGCGAGGACGAGCAGCCCGCAGAAGACCGCAATCCTGCGAAGGGGCTTGTTCACGGTCGGACCACCTGGGTCATCTCGGCGTCGGGCGATGGGGCCGGGGTCGGCGCGGGGCGGCGTGCGGTGTCGCTGATCCGGAGCAGGATGCCGATCAGGGCCCAGTTGGCGATCACCGAAGACCCGCCTGCCGCGACGAACGGCATGGTCATACCGGTCAGCGGAATGAGCCCCATGACACCGCCGGCGACGACGAAGACCTGAATGGCGAAGGAGCCGGAGAGCCCGATCGCGAGGAGCTTGCCGAAGGGGTCGCGGGCGGCGAGGGCGGTGCGGACACCGCGCTCGACGATCAGGCCGTAGACGAGGAGGATGGCCATCATTCCGGCGAGGCCCAGCTCCTCGCCGACGGTGGCGAGGATGAAGTCGGAGTTCGCGGCGAAGCCGATCAGGTCGGAGTTGCCCTGACCGAGCCCGGTGCCGAGGGTGCCGCCGGAGCCGAAGGCCATCAGGGACTTGGCCATCTGCTCGCTGGCCGCCAGCTTGCCCCATCCGTCGAACGGGTCGAGCCAGGCGGTGACACGCTGCTGTACGTGGGGTTCGAAGGTGGCCACACCGACGGCGCCGGCCGCAGACATCAGCAGACCGAAGACGATCCAGCTGGTGCGTTCGGTGGCCACGTACAGCATGACGACGAACATGCCGAAGAACAGCAGGGACGAGCCCAGGTCGGTCTCGAAGACCAGGATCAGGATCGAGAAGGCCCAGACCATGAGGATGGGGCCGAGGTCACGGCCCCGAGGCAGGTAGAGGCCCATGAAGCGGCGGCTGGCCAGGGCCAGGGCGTCCCGCTTGACCATGAGATAGCCGGCGAAGAACACCGCGATGATGATCTTTGCGAACTCCCCCGGCTGGATCGTGCCGACGCCGGGGATCTTGATCCAGATCTTGGCGCCGTTCACCGCGGGGAAGAACATCGGAAGGATCAGGAGGAACAGCGCCACCAGCATGGAGATGTAGGTGTAGCGCTGCAGGATGCGGTGGTCCTTGAGGACCAGCAGAACGACGACCAGCAGCGCGATGCCCACTGCCGAGAACAGCAGCTGCTTGGAGGCGGCGGGAGCGAAGTCCCTGGTTGCCTGGAACCGTGGTGACTGGTCCAGACGCCAGATGATGGCCAGTCCGAGCCCGTTCAGCAGCGTCGCCAGCGGCAGCAGCAGCGGGTCCGCGTACGGGGCGAATCTGCGGACGGCGAGGTGGCCGATACCGCCGAGCAGGGCGAGTCCGAGCCCGTATCCGAGCATGCCGGAGGGCAGCTCGCCGTTGAGGGCGAGCCCGACATTGGCGTAGGCGAACACCGAGATGGCGACGGCGAAGACCATCAACATCAGTTCGGTGTTGCGGCGGCTCGGTGCGTCGATCGCGCCGATCGTGGTCGTATTGGTGACAACGCTCATGGTGCTGAAGGCCCCCTACGGCTTACTGCTTACCGCACTGCGGGACCAGCTTCTTCTCTTCCTCCGAGAGGCTGGGACCAGGAGCGGGAGTTTTGGTCGGCTTGGTCTTGTCGTCATCGGACGTCTTGGCGCCGCTGGATGTCTTGGTGGCGTCCGTACCCGGCGCCTGGGCCTCGTCGGCGCTGGCCTTCTCGGCGGCACGTCGTTCGGCGTTCTTCCTGCAGGCGGACGCCTGGACGGAGAGTTCGTCGATCTTCTCGCGGGCGGCGGTGAGGTCGCCCTCGGCGATGGTCGCCTCGACCTGCTTGCGCTGGTAGGCCGGAAGGTACTTGAGTTCGATCTCGGGATGGTCCTTCTCGACCTTCGAGAGCGAGACCCAGGCCAGGTCCTGGCTGATGCCACGGAACAGCGCGACGTGTTCGTTCTTCGAGCCCACGTAGAACTGGTTCTGCGTCCAGCGGTAGCCGCCGTAGAGGCCGCCGCCGATGACGGCGAGCGCCAGCACGGAGTAGAGGGACCGCTTCAGCCACTTGCGGCCGCCACCGGGCTTGACGAAGTCGTCGTCGGTGTACGAGTCGAAGGAGCCGTCGGGTGTCGCGCCGTAGCCGCCGCCTGCACCGTCGCCGCTTCCGGGCGGGCCGAAGCCTCCTGCGGGCGGCGGTACGGGGCGGCCGAGGCCGGCTGCCCGTCCGGCGGGGGTCTGCATGGCGGCCGTGCTCTCGGCCGCGGACATCTGCGCGGCCTGGTTCTCGGCGACCGCGCCGACGATGACCGGGGTGTCGTTGAACTGCGCGGCCAGGGTGTCGTTGCTGTCGACGTCGAGGACGTCGGCGACGATGCAGGTGATGTTGTCGGGGCCGCCGCCGCGCAGGGCGAGCTGGATCAGCTCCTGGATGGTCTCCTGCGGGCCCTGGTAGCTGGCGAGCGTCTCTTCCATCGTCTGGTGGGAGACGACGCCGGACAGCCCGTCGGAGCAGATCAGATAGCGGTCGCCGACCCGGACCTCACGGATGGAGAGATCGGGTTCGACGTGGTCGCCACTGCCCAGTGCGCGCATCAGCAGGGCGCGCTGCGGGTGGGTGGTGGCCTCTTCCTCGGTGATCCGGCCCTCGTCGACCAGCCGCTGCACCCAGGTGTGGTCCTGGGTGATCTGGGTGAGTACGCCGTCGCGCAGCAGGTACGCGCGGGAGTCGCCGACGTGGACGAGGCCGAGGCGCTGGCCGGTCCAGAGCAGGGCGGTGAGCGTGGTGCCCATGCCCTCCAGCTGGGGGTCCTCCTCGACCATCATGCGCAGCTGGTCGTTGGCCCGCTGGACCGCCGTGCCGAGCGAGGTGAGGATGTCCGAGCCCGGGACGTCGTCGTCGAGCTGGACGAGCGTGGAGATCACCTCGGAGCTGGCGACCTCGCCGGCTGCCTGGCCGCCCATGCCGTCGGCGATGGCGAGAAGGCGCGGTCCGGCGTAGCCGGAGTCCTCGTTGCCCTCCCGGATCATGCCCTTGTGCGATCCGGCGGCGAAGCGCAGGGAAAGACTCATGCGCACCTCTCCCGTCGGCTCGGGGTACAGCCGGTCTCGAGCCACACTGCCCACCCTCCGGTCGGGAGCCGGGCCGGGTCCGTTGCCCGGACCGCCGCGGCTCGCTCGCTCCGCTCGCTCATTGTCGTACTACTTCCGCAGCTCGATGACGGTCTTGCCGATCCGGATCGGCGCGCCCAGCGGAACAGGTGTCGGGGTGGTGAGCCGGGTCCGGTCGAGATACGTGCCGTTGGTGGACCCGAGATCCTCGACGATCCACTGGCCGTCACGGTCGGGGTAGATCCTGGCATGCCTGCTGGACGCGTAGTCGTCGTCCAGCACGATCGTTGAATCGTGCGCCCGGCCCAGAGTGATGGTCTGCCCCTGGAGCGCCACCGTGGTGCCGGTGAGGCTGCCCTCGGAGACGACCAGCTTTGTGGGTGCCCCCCGGCGCTGGCGGCTCGGCTGCTGGCGTTGCTGCGGCGGTGCCGCAGCGTTCTGGCGTGCCTGTGGAGGCCGTGCGTCGTTCGCAGTGCGGCGTGAGCCGCGCTGCGTGACGCGCGTTCCGAACAGGTCACTGCGAATGACCTGGACGGCCACGATCACGAACAGCCACAGAACAGCCAGGAAACCTAGCCGCATGACCGTCAGGGTCAGCTCTGACATTGCCCCCGCTTCACCCTTCGGCTTGCCGGTAAACGATGGTGGTGCTGCCCACGACGATCCGCGAGCCGTCGCGGAGCGTAGCGCGGGTGGTGTGCTGCCCGTCTACCACGATGCCGTTGGTAGACCCGAGATCCTGGATCGTCGAGGGCGTTCCGGTCCGGATCTCACAGTGCCGGCGGGATACGCCGGGGTCGTCGATCCGCACGTCGGCGTCGGTGCTGCGTCCCAGCACCAGCGTCGGGCGGGAGATCTGATGGCGGGTGCCGTTGATCTCGATCCAGCGTCGCACCTGCGCGTTCGGCAGGGGGCTGGGCCCGGCCGGTGGGTGCCGGTCGGTGCTGGGTGCTCCGGGCCGTCCGACGCCCGGCGGCGGGGCCGCGGGCATGGGAGGGGCGGAGCTGGGCGGGTAGCCGTAGCCGCCGGTGGGCTGCGCGGAGCGGCCGGGGCCCGGGTAGGGAGGCTGGCCCTGCAGCCCTTGGCGGCCCTGGGGGTCCTGCTGTGACGAACTCGACGCCAGGGTGCGGCTGCGTACCCGGTAGAGCCCGGTGTCGAGATCGTCGGCCTTCTCCAGGTGGACCTTGATGGGGCCCATGAAGGTGTACCGCTGCTGCTTGGCGTAGTCGCGGACCAGCCCGGAGAGTTCGTCGCCCAACTGGCCCGAGTACGGGCTGAGTCGCTCGTAGTCGGGGGTGCTGAGCTCGACGATGAAGTCGTTGGGGACGACGGTCCGCTCGCGGTTCCAGATCGTTGCGTTGTTGTCGCACTCGCGCTGGAGGGCTCCAGCGATCTCGACCGGCTGGACCTCGGACTTGAAGACCTTGGCGAAGGTGCCGTTGACCAGACCTTCGAGACGCTGCTCGAAACGCTTCATGACTCCCATGGGGCACCTCCTCCGTTGTTGTCGTCCCTGTACTGCTTACTGATCGTATCCACGCGTCGGGAAATCGGCTGGTTCCCCTTGTCTGCCCTGTGGATGAGTGTCACCTCTCACACGGATGGTAGAGGCGGCCTCCTCACAGTGTCCCGCACCCGGGGTGCACAGATGAGGAGTGGGGGCGATCGCTCGGCGTTCCCGCTTCCCCCCAGTCGGTCGGTCAAACAACGGATGTGAATCCACCCTGTCCAGCGTGCTAATGTTCCGCATGTCGCCAGGCAATCGCACCAAGCGGTGAGAGAGTCTGGAAACACCACTCTTGCGCGAGTGGCGGAACGGCAGACGCGCTGGCTTCAGGTGCCAGTGTCCTTAGGGACGTGGGGGTTCAAATCCCCCCTCGCGCACAAGAAGGAAGCCTCACAGGCCAACGGTCTGTGGGGCTTCTTCGTTCCCGGTTCCGGATTCTTGTTTCACGTGAAACGCCTGATTCGAGGCGTCCTATGGGCTCTTGGGGCTTAGGGGTCGTACAAGTCATAGGCGGCGTACGGGGTCTATAGGGCCTATGGGGCTTCTGGTGGCTCAGGGGTTGATCAGACCCTCGGGTTCTGTTGGGCGGGCGGAATGGTGTCGCCTGCCGAGTTGTAGCGCAGCAGGTACTCCGCGAACCGGGCGAGATCTTCCTCCGTCCAGTCCGCGAGGCGTTCCTGGTAGGCCATACGACGGCTGGCCTGTGTGGAGGCGAGAGCCTGGGTTCCGGCCGCGGTGGGGTGCAGCACCTGGATCCGGTGGTCGTCGGGGTCCGGGTGGCGCTCGACCAGTCCCAGCTTCTCCAGGGTGCCGATCTGTCGGCTGACCGTCGATTTGTCCAGCATGTAGTGCGCGGCCAGGTCGGTCGCGCGGCAGCCGTGTCGGTCCTCGATGTGCGCCAGCAGCGTGTACGAGACCAGGGGGAGCTCCGGATGGAGGCGGGCTGCGGCGGCCCGTGCGCGGCGCGCGAAGGCGGTCAGTTCGCGCTGGATGACGTCCAGTGAATCTTCGCGTTCCTCGGGGGTCCCCGGCACTGTTTCGCCTTCCGTCTCGCGGATCTCGATTTTCAGTTGTATAGTACAACGAGTTAAGAGTTGTAAAAGCCAACCATTGGAGTGTTCCGCATGTCCGCAGGCCCGAGTGCCGCCACCGGCTCCACCGCCGCCGCTCTCCGCCATGTGCTGGGCCATTTCGTCACGCCGCTGCTGATGTGCATCGGCATGGGGCTCGCCTACCTCGGGGCCTTCCACGCCCCGGAGCCGCACGAACTGCGGGTGGACGTGGTCGGGTCGGGGCCGAGCGCGCAGGTGCTCGCGCAGACCCTGCAGGACAAGAGCGACGGGGCGCTGAGCGTACGTACCGTTCCCGACCGGGCCGCGGCGGTGAGCCACCTCAGGACACAGGCGAGTTACGGCGCCTACCTGCCGGGGAAGCACCCCGAACTGCTCGTGGCGAGTGCGTCCTCGGACACCAGCGCCACGGTGGTCGAGAAGGTGTTCACCAAGGTCGCCGCCGAAAAGGGGCACCCGCTGAAGGTGACGGACACGGCACCGACCGCGGACGGCGACCCGACCGGTCAGGGCATCTTCTTCCTGCTGGTCGCGGTGAGTATCGGCTCGTACGCGTCGGTCGCGGTCATCGGTGGCGCCGGCGCCGTGCTGGCGCTGCGGATCAGGGCCGCGCTGGCTGTTGCCGCGTCGCTGGTGGTGAGCGTGATCGGGGTGGTGCTCGCGGGGCCGCTGTTCGGTCTCGTCGACCACGGGCTCGGCGGCCTGTGGGCGATGGCCTGGCTCTACTCGGCGGGCATCCTGCTGATCGGTGTCGGACTGCACACCTTCCTCAAGCGCTGGACGACGCTCGGTCTGATGGTGCTGTTCGTGATGCTCAACTTCACCAGCTCCGGTGGCATCTTCCGGCCCGAACTCCAGCCCGGCTTCTTCGCTTCGCTGCACTCCTTCTGGAACGGTGCGGGCTTCGTCGAGGGTGTACGCAGCCATGTGTACTTCGACGGATACGGGCTCGGCGGACATGTCCTGGTGCTTGCGCTCTGGTTCGTGGCAGGCCTGGCCGTGCTGGGTCTGGCGGGGCTGTCCGAGTCGAGGCGGCGGAAGGCCGCGGCGCCGGCGGCAGAGGCCGGCACCGACGCCGGTTCCGTCGAGGCCGGTGGAGCCCACGGGCCGAAGCACGCCGCCCGGACCGGGGCCGGAGCGCGGGCCGAGGCGGATGCCGAGGAGGAGATCGAGGAAGAGATGGAAGAGACCGTCGGCGTCTGACTGCTGGCGTCCGACCGTCCAGCTGTCCAGCTGTCCAGCCGTCCAGCTGTCCAGCCGTCCAGCTGTCCAGCTGTCCAGCCGTCTGGCCGTCCAGCCGTCTGACCAGGGTGGATCGTTGCCCGCAGGCCGCGGACGCGTTGCCCACAGGTCGCCGAGTGAGTTTTCCACAGGGGCAGACGGCTTTCCGCCGACGGCGGTACCTTCGTCGCAATTGATCTGCGACAGGCGCCGGGCCAGGAGCGCAGGGCGAGGGCGGGGGAGGCTGCGCGCCATGGGCGACATCGAAGCGACAGTGCCTGTTCAGCGGGCTGTGACGGGTGATCCGCGTATTCCGGTCGTGCCCGGATTCGCACGGAGGGCAGCCGCGGCGGGCGGGGGCGCGACGCGTTCGCCGAGGGCGGCGGGCAAGGCACTGCGGGAGCGGGTGCCCAGGACCTCGCACGCGTTCCTGGACCTTCCGGCGGGGCGGCCCGATGCGGTGCGGGCGGTCGAGGAGTCGAGCCGGGGCAGAGTGCCCTCGCTCGCCCCGATCCGGGTGGGACGGATGGCGGCCACGCCCTTCGCCTTTCTGCGCGGCTCGGCCGGGCTGATGGCCCATGACCTGGTGGGCACCCCGGTCAGCGGGGTGGGCGCCCAGCTCTGCGGCGACGCGCACGCGGCCAATTTCGGGCTCTACGGAGATGCGCGGGGCAGCCTGGTCATCGATCTGAACGACTTCGACGAGACCGTGTTCGGCCCGTGGGAGTGGGACCTCAAGCGGCTGGCCACCTCGCTGGTGCTCGCGGGGCGCGAGGCCGGGGCGGACGAGGAGACCTGCCGGCGGGGCGCGTACGACACGGTGGGCGCGTACCGGCGGACGATGCGGCTGCTGGCCAAGCTGCCCGCACTCGACGCCTGGAACGCCATCGCGGACGAGGAGTTGGTCTCGCACACGGATGCGCGGGATCTCCTCGGCACGCTGGAGCGGGTCTCGGAGAAGGCCCGCAACAACACCAGCGCCCGCTTCGCGGCCAAGTCCACCGAGGATTCCGGGGACGGCGGACGCCGCTTCATCGACGCGCCGCCGGTGCTGCGCCGGGTGCCGGACGAGGAGGCCGCGGCGGTCGCGGCGGGACTCGGCGACTATCTGGGCACGATCTCGGAGGACCGGGTTCCGCTCCTCGCCCGGTACGCGATACACGATGTGGCGTTCCGG
The DNA here is from genome assembly GCF_053593015.1 of Streptomyces sp. NPDC002403. Classification (NCBI taxonomy): domain Bacteria; kingdom Bacillati; phylum Actinomycetota; class Actinomycetes; order Kitasatosporales; family Streptomycetaceae; genus Streptomyces; species Streptomyces sp. NPDC002403. Next base: position 57,771 of record NZ_JBSFBQ010000015.1, read on the forward strand.
GTGGTCGGCACCGGGAGCGTCGGCACCCGGTCGTACGTGGTGCTCCTGCTCGATCACCGCGGTGAGCCCTTGGTACTGCAGGTGAAGGAGGCGCGGCCCTCCGTGCTGGCGCCGTATCTGCCGACGGTCGGCTTCGATGTGCCGGAGGTGGCGCACGAGGGGCGCCGGGTGGTGCTCGGGCAGAAGCGGATGCAGGTCGTCAGCGACATCCTGCTGGGCTGGGCGACGGTGGACGGACGCCCGTTCCAGGTGCGGCAGTTCAGGAACCGCAAGGGCAGCGTGGACCCGGCGGCGCTGGCAGCCGATCAGGTCGACGACTACGGCCGGATGACCGGTGCGCTGCTGGCGCGGGCCCATGCGCACAGCGCGGATCCGCGACTGATCGCGGGATACTGCGGCAAGAACGAGGAACTGGACGAGGCGGTGGCGGCGTTCGCGGTGACCTACGCGGACCGTACGGAGGCGGACCACGCGGAGTTGGTGCGGGCCATCGGTTCGGGGCGGATAGCCGCCGAACTGGGCGTCTGAGGGGCATCGGGCCGACCGCGGGTCCTCAGGACGCGGGCCGTGGCCATACGCTGGACGGGTGACCCACGAAGCCGCCGGGGTGCCGACCACCCGGAACGACGATGACCGGCAGGACAACGACCGGCAGGACAACGGCCTACAGCAAGAGCAGCACGTCCGAAGCGAGCAGCACGAGCAGTACGGGCCGGGCGAGCCGCTTGAGCAGCAGGGCCGGCCGGCCGGTGACGGACCGGTGAGCGGTGACGGACCGGAGAGCGGTGCCGGTGGGGGCCCGGATGGTCGTGCTGAGGGGGAGCGGCCCGAGGCCCGGCTCGCGAAGGCGGTCCGGGTGGCGGAGCAGGCGCTGATCGAGTTCGAGATCGCGGTGGAGACCTTCCGGGTCGAGGTCGAGAACTTCTCCCGGCTGCATCACCAGAAGCTCGGGCCCATGTACACCCGCCTCGACGAGCTCGACGCGCAGATCGCGGAGGCCCGGGCTGCCAGGACGGGAGACCCGGAAGACATCCGCAAGGCTCAGGAGGCCCGGGCGATCGTCATGCCGATGCCGGGTGTCGACGAGCTGTTCCACGACTGGATCGACTCCGACGGGCTGTCCCCCGAGGCCGCGGCGATGCTGACCGAGCAGCCGGTACGGCCGCCCAAGCGGGTCCGGCCGACCGAGGAGGCGCGCAAGCTCTACCGCGACCTGGCCCGCCAGGCCCACCCGGACCTGGCGCAGGACGAGACGGAGCGGGCCCGCCGGGACGAGTTCATCGCCCGGGTGAACGCCGCTTACGGGCGGGGGGACGAGGCGCTCCTGATGGAGCTGGCGCAGGAGTGGGCGGCGGGTCCGGTGGCCCCGGAGACGGAGCTGAGCGAGAGCGAGGAGCTCTACGCCCGGCTGAACTGGCTGACCCAGCGCAAGGAACTGCTGACGGTGCTCGCCCAGGAGCTGGAGGAGAGCGCGATCGGGGCCATGCTGCGCATGGCGCCGGACGATCCGGACCGGCTGCTCACCGAGATCGCCGAGCAGCTGCTGGGCGAGGTCGCGCAGCGCGAGGCCGAGCTGGCGGGCCTGGTGCAGTAGCGTTCCGGGTGACTCAGGAGCGTACGTACGAGAGAAGGCATGACCCATGAATTTCGCACCGCTGCCCTCGGTGGATGTCGCGGCGGTTCCGTCGGACGGCTTTGTGCTGGACGTCCGGGAGGACAACGAATGGGCGGCCGGCCATGTCGAGGGCGCTCTGCACATCCCGATGAGCGACTTCGTGGCCCGCTTCGGTGAGCTGACCGAGGCCGCCGACGACGGCCGGCGCGTGCACGTGATGTGCCGGGTCGGTGGCCGGTCGGCCCAGGTCACCCAGTACCTGGTGCAGCAGGGCATCGATGCCGTGAACATCGACGGCGGGATGCTGGCCTGGGACGGTGCCGGACGCCCGATGGTCACGGACAACGGCAGCCCGGCCTTCGTGCTCTGAGCCGGGCAGCCGCTCTGCCGGGGGCGTGATCGCCGCCCGTGGCCGCTGTCCGCGACCCCGCCCGTGGCCGGTGTCAGCCGAGGAGGTGTGCGGCCAGCAGGTCGCCCAGTGCCTCCTCGTGTGCCGCTGCCGGACCGAGGGACAGCTCGATCTGCTTCGCCCAGGCGTGGAAGCGGTGCAGCGGGTAGTCCGTGTCCGCTCCGAAGCCACCGTGAAGATGCTGTGCCGTCTGTACGACCCGGCGGACGCCGTCCGACGCCCAGATCTTCGCCACGGCGATGTCGCCCTCGGCAGGGAGTTTCCCGTCGGCCCCGGTGGAGATCCGCCAGGCCGCTTGCCAGAGCGTGACTTCCATGGCCCGTAGGTCGATGTACCGGTCCGCGGCCTGTACCGCGACGGACTGGAACGTCGCCACCGGGAAGCCGAACTGCTCGCGCTTGCCGGTGTATTCGCTCGTCATGGCGAGCACGGCCTCGCCCAGGCCCAGCGCGAGCGCGCAGGTCCCGGTGGTGAGGAGGGCGCGCAGCCACTCCCAGGCCCCGGCGTCGTCGATCAGTGCGCGGCCGTCGATCCGTACCGCCTCCAGCCGGACCTCCGCGAACCGTTCACCGCTGGTGGAGACCTGCTCGGCCAGGGTGACGCCCTCCTGGGCGGGCTGGATCAGGGCGATGACCGCCCGGCCCCCGTCCGTATGGGCCGGAACCGCGATCCAGTCCGCTGCATGCGCCCACGGCACCGCCGACTGCACCCCGTCGAGCACCCAGCAGGCGGTGTCCCCGCCGCGGTCCGTCGGGACGGTTCCGGCTGTCGCTTCCAGGCGGGCGGTGACGGCCAGTTCGGCCGGATCGTGACCGGAGCGGCCGTTGGCCCCGACGGTGAGGACCAGCTCACCCCGGCCGGCCCGGGGCAGCAGTTCGGCGGCCAACTGCCGGTCTCCGTAGCGCTGGAGTGCCATCGCGACCGCGCACGTCTCCAGCAACGGCACTCTCGCGAGCACCTTGGCGGACTCCCGCAACACCAGGCAGAGCGCGACGAGATCGAGCCCGGCCCCGCCGTGTTCCGGCGAAAGCGTCAGACTCAGCAGATCACTTGAGGCGAGCCCGGCCCACAGCGGGCGGTCGATGTCCTCGGCCACCGCGCCCGGCACGAGAGCGGGGCTGGGAACCCCGTCCGGTACGACTCCCGAGAAGACCGCTCGCGCTGCCTCCACGGCTGCCTGCTGTTCCTCGGTGAAGGTGAAGTCCACTGTCCTGGCCTCCCGCTGACCGATGCCCCGTGCCCGAATTTGACGGGTCGTCAAGATAGAACAGGTTCTACAAGAAGGGAACAGTGGAGGAGCGGGAGACGGGCAGACCGAGGGGCGGGGGTGGCGGCGGGGTGCGGTCAGCGGTCGAAGTCGAGTTCCACCTCCGGGGTCGCCGGGTGCGACTGGCACGCCAGCACATAACCCGCGTCCGTCTCTTCGGGCTCCAGCGCGAAGTTGCGGTCCATCCGCACCTCGCCCGAGACCAGGAACGCCCGGCAGGTCCCGCACACCCCGCCCTTGCAGGCGTACGGAGCGTCGGCGCGGCTGCGCAGCACGGTCTCCAGCAGCGATTCGCCCTCCTCCACCGGCCAGGTGCCGGAACGGCCGTCCAGGGTGGCGGTGAGCCGGCTGTGGGCGGGCGATTCGACCCGGGGACGGGCGGATGCGTTCGGGCCGTCGTCCACATGGAAGATCTCTTGGTGGATACGGGTCCGTTCGACGCCCAGTCCGCGCAGCGCCCGGTCCGCGGCCTGGACCAGTCCGAAGGGCCCGCAGAGGTACCAGCCGTCCACCTCGGTCACCGGAAGCAGCGCGGGCAGCAACTCGGTGAGACGGTCCCGGTCCAGGCGGCCGGAGGGGAGACCTGCCTGCTGCTCCTCCCGGGAGAGCACCGTGACCAGCTGGAAGCGGTCCGGGTAGCGGTCCTTGAGGTCGGCGACCTCGTCCAGGAACATCGTCGAAAGAGCTGTCCGGTCGCTGCGGATCAGACAGAAATGGGCGTCGGGCTCCTGTGCCAGCAGCGTGGCCGCGATGGACAGGACCGGTGTGATCCCGCTGCCGCCGACGATCGCCGCGAAGTGTCCGGCGCTGGGTGCCAGCACGAAGCGGCCCATCGGAGGCATCGCCTCGACCAGGTCACCGACGGCGAGCTCCTTCAGCGCGTACGTGGAGAACGCGCCGCCGTCGACGAGCCTGATGCCCACACGCAGCACCGGATCGTCCTGTTCCGCGGCGGTGACCGGGGAGCAGATCGAGTACGAGCGGCGGATCTCCTCGCCGTCGACCGTGTACCGCACGTTGAGGTGCTGGCCGGGCTGGTGGCGGAAGGTCTCGCGCAACTCGGGCGGCACCGCGAGGGCGACGGCCACCGAATCGTCCGTGAGCCGTTCGATCGTGCGGACCCGGAGCGGATGGAACATCTACAACTCCTTGAAGTGGTCGAACGGTTCGCGGCATGTCACGCAGCGGCGCAGCGCCTTGCACGCGGTGGAGGAGAACCGGCTCAGCAGTTCCGTATCGGTCGAACCGCAGTGCGGGCAGCGCACCGAGAGCGTGAGCGGCACCGGACCGTTCGCGGGGGCCGTGGCATCGTGCGGACGCGGGGGCGCTATGCCGAACTCGGCCAGCTTGCGCCGCCCCTCCGCGCTGATGTCGTCCGTGGACCAGGCCGGTGAGAGCACGGTGACCACGGAGACCTCCGGTATGCCGTGGTCGTGCAGCACTCGCTCGATGTCGGCGGACATGGCCTCGATCGCGGGGCAGCCGGTGTAGGTCGGGGTGAGCCGAACGGTGACCTTGCCGGGGGCGAGAACATCCACGCCCCGGACCACCCCCAGCTCGTCCAGGGTTAGCACCGGCAGTTCGGGATCGGGTACGGAGCCCGCGAGGCGGTGCAGCTCCTCCTCCAGGAGTGTCCCGGTCACCATGACGCCCCCGGGTGGCTGCGATGCAGATGCTGCATCTCGGCGATCATGCGGCCGAAGGGCTCGGTGTGGATGCCCTGGCGTCCCGCGCCCGCCGTCCACGCTCCGGACTGCGGGCCGGCCGGCAGTGTCAGCGTGGCCCGCTCCAGCACCGCCGAGACGGACTCCAGCCAGCCGCTCCGCAGCGACTGCCAGTCGATCTCCACCCCCTCGACGGGCTCGAAGAGCTCACCGGTGAACCGCCACAGGGTGTCCACGGCGCTCTGCATCCGGTCGTGGCTCTCGTCCGTGCCGTCGCCGAGCCGCAGGGTCCAGTGCTCCGCGTGGTCCTGGTGGTACGCGACCTCCTTGACGGCCTTCGCCGCCAGCCCGGCGAACGGGCCCTCGCCCGATGCCAGCTGCTCGTACAGCAGCCGCTGGTAGGCGGAGAAGTACAGCTGGCGGGCGATGGTGTGGGCGAAGTCGCCGTTCGGCTGCTCGACCAGCTGGACGTTGCGGAAGGCGCGCTCCTCGCGCAGATACGCCAGCTCGTCCTCGTCGCCGGCGAGGGAGAGGAGCACGCGGGCCTGCCCCAACAGGTCCAGGGCGATGTTGGCCAGGGCCACTTCTTCTTCCAGCACGGGCGCGTGGCCCGCCCACTCCCCCAGCCGGTGCGAGAGCACCAGCGCGTCGTCGCCCAGGGCGAGGGCCGCGGTCACAGGTGCTTCACCCCTTCCGGGATCTCGTAGAACGTCGGATGCCGGTACGGCTTGTCGCCGGCCGGTTCGAAGAAGGAGTCCTTCTCGTCCGGAGAGGAAGCCGTGACCTGGGCGGACGGGACCACCCAGATGGAGACGCCCTCGGAGCGGCGCGTGTACAGATCGCGGGCGTTGCGCAGGGCCATCTCCGCGTCCGGGGCGTGCAGGCTGCCCGCGTGGGTGTGGGACAGACCACGGCGCGAACGCACGAACACCTCCCACAGTGGCCATTCGGTCGAGCTGCTCATGCTGTCGCCTCCCCGTTCCTCGCTGCTGTGTGTGGTGCTGCGTGCGCTTGTGCCGCGGTGTGCTTCTCGGCGTAGGCAGCCGCCGCGTCCCGGACCCAGGCGCCTTCCTCGTGCGCCTGGCGGCGCTGGGCGAGGCGCTGCTCGTTGCACGGGCCGTTGCCCTTGAGGACCTCCTGGAACTCCTTCCAGTCGATCGCCCCGAAGTCGTGCTGTCCGCGCTCCTCGTTCCACCGGATGTCCGGGTCGGGGAGGGTGAGCCCCAGTGCCTCGGCCTGCGGGACACAGATGTCCACGAAGCGCTGCCGCAGCTCGTCGTTGGAGTGGCGCTTGATCTTCCAGGCCATCGACTGCGCGGAGTGGGCCGACGCGTCGTCCGGCGGGCCGAACATCATCAGGGACGGCCACCACCAGCGGTTCACCGCGTCCTGCGCCATTTCGTGCTGCGCCGGGGTGCCGCGGCTGAGGGTGAGCAGCAGCTCGTACCCCTGGCGCTGGTGGAAGGACTCCTCCTTGCAGATGCGGACCATCGCCCGGGCGTACGGGCCGTAGGAGCAGCGGCACAGAGGCACCTGGTTGGTGATCGCGGCGCCGTCCACGAGCCAGCCGATCGCGCCGACGTCCGCCCAGGTGAGCGTCGGGTAATTGAAGATCGATGAATACCTCTGGCGGCCCGCGTGCAGTTTGTCGAGCAGCTCCTCGCGGCCGGTGCCGAGCGTTTCCGCCGCGCTGTAGAGATAGAGCCCGTGGCCCGCTTCGTCCTGCACCTTGGCCATCAGGATCGCCTTGCGGCGCAGCGAGGGCGCACGCGAGATCCAGTTGGCCTCCGGCTGCATGCCGATGATTTCGGAGTGGGCATGCTGGGCCATTTGCCTGACCAGCGAGGCGCGGTACGCATCGGGCATCCAGTCGCGTGGCTCGATGCGCTCGTCCGCTGCCACCGCGGCGTCGAACACCGCCTCCAGGGCCTCGTCCGCCCCTTCGGGCCTGTCCGCTCCCGCCTGCGCTGTCTGGTCCGCAGTCACTGCCGCCATCCCGGGCTCCCTACCGACCGATCGTTCGGTTCAATGTCTTCAATGGTGAGTCGACGGCCCGTAGGGTGTCAACCCTGTGGATAACTGACCGGGGATCGACGGGGATCGGGGCGGGATGGATTCGTACGGCGACAGGGGTGCCGACAGCGGGGGCGGAAGTTCCGAGCCGGGGCCCGACCAGCGTGGACACGTGGCTTTCGGTGCTGGTCGGGCGCAGGAATCAGGTTTTCGCGAATCGGAGCCCCGTGAGTCGGAGCCTCGCGAATCGGAGCCGCCTCACGAATCAGGGCCTCGGGAACCAGGACCCCGTGGCGGAATAGCGGCCCTGTCGCTTCCGTACCAGATCGTCGCCGCAGTCGCGCTCTCCGTCATCGGGCTGGTCGCCTGTGGGCAGCTGGCCATGGTGTTTCTGCACGTCGCTCCCTCCAACACCATCACCAAACAGCACGGCGAAGCGGTCGACGACTGGATCTATCCCGAGTTCGAGCAGAACTGGAAGCTCTTCGCCCCGAATCCGCTCCAGCAGAACATCGCCATCCACGTACGGGCCGAGGTAGCCGGCCCCGACGGGCGCCGCACCACTGCCTGGATGAGCCTTTCCGGTGAGGACGGCAAGGCGATACGCGGCAGTCTTCTCCCCAGTCACATCCATCAGAACGAACTCCGCCGCGGCTGGGACTTCTACCTCGGCTCCCACGACAACGAGAACCGGGCCATCGGCCTTCGCGGTGAGCTCTCCGAGCGCTACATCCGGCGGATCGCGATGCTGCGCCTCGGTGAACACGACTACGGCGGCACCGTCGAGCGCATCCAGGTCCGGTCCGAGGTGCGGTCCGTCGCGGCGCCCGCATGGAGCGAGGAGAAGATCAGTACGAGGCCGTCCTACCGGGTGCTGCCGTGGTGGACGGTGACCGCGGCGGACCTTCCCGCCGGCGCCGAGGGGGCGGACAAATGAGTGCACCCGCCCTCGACCGCAAGATCGAGCCAAAGATCGACCAAAAGATCGCCCGCTCCATCCAGCGCATCACCTCCACGCCCTTCGGCCAGTACCAGAGTGCCGTCATCCGGATCGGTTTCTCGGCCACCTATCTGTTCTTCCTGCTGCGCGAATTTCCGCATCGCCACGAGATGTACGGCCCCGACGCCCCCTGGCGCTGGGACATGGCGCAGCAGCTCATATCCGGGAATCAGGCGTTCACCGCGCTGATGTGGTCGGACAACACGGTCTGGTTCGAGGCCGTGTACGCGGTCGCGCTGATCTCCGCGGCGCTGCTGATGGTCGGCTGGCACACCCGGGCCATGTCGGTCCTCTTCATGGCCGGCGTGCTCTCCCTGCAGAACCGCAGCATCTTCATGGGCGACGGCGGCGACAACGTCATCCATCTCATGGCGATCTATCTGATGCTCACGCGCTGTGGGCGGGTCTGGTCGTTGGACGCCCGGCGTGCGGCGCGACAGGCGCGTGCGGGAGCGGACGATTCCCGGCGCCCGGCGAGGGGGACCGTGGCCGGCGCGGTCCTCTGGGCGGTGCTCGGCCTGGTGTTGATCGTGGCCAGTGCGACCGACGGGCTCGGCGGCACCTGGTGGCTGCCGACCCTTCTCTGGATCCTCTGGGTCGGCGAGGGTGCCTGGTGGGCGGTGAACCGTTACGCACCGCACAGCGAATCCCGCACCCTGCTCGATGTCATCGCCAACCTCGCCCACAACGCGACCCTCGTCGTGATCATGGCCGAGGTCTGTCTGATCTACGCCACCGCGGGGTGGTACAAGATCCAGGGATCGCGGTGGCAGGACGGCACGGCGCTGTACTACCCGCTCAAGCTCGACTACTTCACGCCCTGGCCCTGGCTGTCGGACATCCTCGCCTCCAGCGGTGTCATGGTGATGCTGATCACGTACGGCACGGTCGTGGTCCAGGTCGCGTTTCCCTTCACCCTGTTCAACCGGCGGGTCAAGAACGTGCTGCTCGTCGCCATGATGTGTGAGCACGCCGGCATCGCTCTGCTGCTCGGGCTGCCGTTCTTCTCCATGGCGATGATCGCCGCCGACTCCGTCTTCCTGCCGACCGTCTTCCTGGTGTGGCTCGGCGGCCGGGTGACCCGCGCCCGGGGACGGCTGTTCCCGGGCCGGGGCACAGTGCCCGGGCAGCGGCGTGGCACTCATGACGAGGAGGTCCCGCAGCACAGCGGCGACGGGGGCCATACGCTCGTCGGGTGAGCAGCAGTAGTGAGAGTGGCAGTACACGCAGCACGGACAGCGCAGGCAGCGGCGGCGGGGCGTCGTCGGCCGAGGAGCCCGGTCGGCCGGAAGGGACCGGGCGTTCCGCGGAGCCGTTGCAGTACGACGACGGTTTCGGGACGGAGATCGGCGTCGGGCCCCACCCGCTGCCGTGGCCCGAGGGCGAGCGGTACGACCCCGAGCTGCTCGCCCACGGCGACCGGCGCAACGTGGGCGACGCCTACCGGTACTGGACCAGGGAGGCGATCGTCGCCGATCTGGATCTGCGGCGGCACGACTTCCATGTCGCGGTCGAGAACTGGGGCCACGACTTCAACATCGGCTCCGTGGTGCGCACGGCGAACGCCTTTCTCGCCAAGGAGATCCATATCGTGGGGCGGCGGCGCTGGAACCGGCGCGGCGCGATGGTCACCGACCGGTACCAGCATGTGCGGCACCACCCCGACACGGAGTCGCTGACCGCGTGGGCGGAGGCGGAGGGCCTGCCGATCATCGGGATCGACAATCTGCCGGGGGCGGTGCCCCTGGAGCGGACCGAGCTGCCGCGGCGCTGTGTACTGCTCTTCGGGCAGGAAGGGCCCGGGCTCACCGAGGAGGCCCGTAAGCACGCGGTGATGGTGTGCTCCATCGCGCAGTTCGGTTCGACGCGGTCGATCAACGCGGGCGCCGCGGCCGCTGTCGCCATGCACGCGTGGGTGCAGCGGTACGCGGAGATCCCTGGTCCGGCCTGATCCGGACGAAAGGCCCTGGACGCCTGGTCCGGGGGCGGGGCTTCGCCCCCGGACCCCGGTCGGATCACGCCTGGCGGCGTACTTCCACCATGCGGAAGCGGTTGGACACAAAGGCTCCGTCGCACAATGCCGCGTTCGCCGCCGGGTTGCCGCCCGAGCCGTGGAAGTCGGAGAAGGCGGCGGTCTGGTTGACGTACACCCCGCCGGTCAGGTTCAGCGACAGCTGGGCCGATTCGTCCAGGCAGACGTCTTCCACAGCGCGCTCCACCTCCGGTGAGGTGGTGTATGCGCCGACCGTCATCGCGCCCTTGTCACGGACCGTGCGGCGGAGCAGCTCGACGGCGTCGGCCGTCGAGTCGACCGCCACCGCGAAGGCGACCGGGCCGAAGCACTCCGACAGGTAGTGCTCCTCGTCGTCCGGCTTGGTGGCGTCCAGCTTGACGACGACGGGGGTGCGGACCACGGCGTCGGGGAACTCCGGGTTGGCCACCTCACGGGAGGGCAGGGCGACCTCGCCCAGATCCGCGGCTGCCTCCAGGCGGGCCTTCACATCGGGGTTGACGAGTGCGCCGAGCAGGGCGTTCGCCCGGCTGTCGTCGCCCAGCAGCCCACTGACCGCGGCGGCGATGTCGGCGACCACTTCGTCGTACGTCTTGTCGCCGGCGTCGGTGGTGATGCCGTCCCGGGGGATCAGCAGGTTCTGCGGGGTCGTGCACATCTGGCCGCTGTACAGGGAGAGGGAGAACGCCAGGTTGGACAGCATGCCGCGGTAGTCGTCCGTGGAGTCGAGGACGATCGTGTTGACCCCGGCCTTCTCCGTGTAGACCTGGGCCTGGCGGGCATTGGTCTCCAGCCAGTCACCGAAGGCGGTGGACCCGGTGTAATCGATGATCCTGATCTCGGGGCGGAGTGCGAGGGTCTTCGCGACGCCTTCGCCCGGTCGCTCGGCGGCCAGGGCGACCAGCTCGGGATCGAAGCCCGCCTCGGCGAGGACCTCGCGGGCCAGCTGCACCGTGAGCGCGAGCGGCAGCACGGCGCGGGGGTGCGGCTTCACCAGGACGGGATTGCCGGTGGCCAGGGAGGCGAAGAGGCCGGGGTATCCGTTCCATGTGGGGAAGGTGTTGCAGCCGATCAGGAGCGAGATGCCGCGTGGTGCCGCGGTGAACGACTTCTGCAGCCGGAGCGGGTCGCGCTTGCCCTGCGGCTTGGACCAGTCGGCGCTCTGCGGGGTGCGGATCTGCTCCGCGTACGCGTACGCCACGGCCTCCAGGCCGCGGTCCTGGGCGTGCGGGCCGCCCGCCTGGAACGCCATCATGAAGGCCTGGCCGCTGGTGTGCATCACGGCGTGGGCGAACTCGTGGGTCCTGGCACTGATCCGCGCGAGGATCTCCAGACAGACCAGAGCCCTGGTCTCGGGGCCCGCCGCACGCCAGGCAGGCATGGCCGCGCGCATGGCCGGAAGCAGGACGTCCAGGTCGGCGTGCGGATACTCGACGCCGAGCTCCGGGCCGTACGGCGAGACCTCCCCGCCCGTCCAGCCGTCGGTGCCGGGCTGGCCGAGGTCGAGCCGGGTGTTCAGCACGGCGTCGAAGGCGGCCTTGCCCTCGGCGGCACCCAGGCTGCCCGGGGCGCCGCCCTCGCCGTATGCCTTCGGGTGCTCGGGGTGCGGGGACCAGTAGGCGCGCGTACGGATCGCGTCGAGGGCCTGGTCGAGCGTGGGGCGGTGCTTCTCGGACAACAGGTGCGGGGAGAGCTCGGCGGCCATGACGGACCAACTCCTCATCGAGCTGGGCAGGGACGGGCGGACAGAGTTAGAGTAACCGAACGATCGGTCGGGACAAGGGGGCCCGCCAAACCTGTGGACAACTCGTAGGGGAGGATCGCGGACATGACCACGGCCAAGCGGGACACGTACACCCCGGAGACTCTGCTCACCGTTGCCGTCCGTGTCTTCAACGAGCGCGGCTACGACGGCACGTCCATGGAGCACCTCTCCAAGGCGGCGGGCATCTCGAAGTCGTCCATCTACCACCACGTCGCGGGCAAGGAGGAGCTCCTGCGCCGCGCGGTCAGCCGGGCGCTGGACGGGCTCTTCGGGATTCTCGACGAGCCGGGGGCGACGCAGGGGCGTGCGATCGAGCGGGTCGAGTACGTCACCCGTCGCACCGTTGACGTGCTGATAGCCGAACTGCCCTACGTCACGCTGCTGCTGCGCGTGCGGGGCAACACGAAGACCGAGCGCTGGGCCATGGAGCGGCGGCGCGAGTTCGACCAGCGGGTGACCGATCTGCTCAAGGCGGCGGTCGCGGACGGCGACCTCCGCTCCGACGTGGACATACGGCTGGTGACCCGGCTGCTCTTCGGAATGGTCAACTCCCTGGTGGAGTGGTACCGGCCGCTGCCCGACGGTGGGGTCGACGGGCAACGGCTGGCGGACACGCTCGTTCGTGTGGCCTTCGAGGGGATGCGGTCCAGCCGCTGAGCCGCTGAGCCGCTGAGCCGCTGAGCCGGCGAGACGCCGAGCCGTCGGCCGGTGGCCGGACGGTCGTCAGGTGAGCTCGGTGGGCCTGTCCGGGCCTGGGGCCAGGTCCGTCTCCTCGAACACGAGGAGCGTGCGGGTGGAGAGCACCTCGGGAATGGCCTGGATCCGCGTCAGGACCAGTTCGCGCAGCGACCTGTTGTCCCGGGTGTGCACCAGCAGCAGTACATCGAAGTCGCCGCTGACCAGCGCGATATGAGTCGCACCCGGCAGTGCCTGGAGCTGTTCGCGCACCGTGCGCCAGGAATTCTGGACGATCTTGAGAGTGATGTAGGCGGAGGCTCCCTGCCCTGCCCGCTCGTGGTCCACGCGCGCGCTGAAGCCTCGGATCACGCCGTCGTCGATGAGCCGGTTGATCCGGGCATAGGCGTTGGCCCGGGACACATGGACGCGGTCGGCCACCGACCGTATCGAGGCGCGGCCGTCCGTCTGGAGCAGTCGCAGGATGCGGCGGTCGATGGCGTCGAGCGGGCGCGCGGGCGGAACCTGGCCGGCGTCCTCGCCCCCGTCGGCCATTTGTTCAGCTGACATGTGCCCCCGCCTCCCTGTCCTGGACGACCTGCCTCTATCCCAGGCTGTGGAGAACCGTTTGTCCACAGGCTGAAGGCGCCTGTAGCCAAAATGCGCTCGCGACCGAACAATCGGTAGGTGAGGGGCACCACACTCGTGCCTCGGACAGCGCTCGACATTTCGATGTATTTCGACACCCCTAGGCATCGGACGATCCCCGATGCCGACAGACGCCGCTCGAAACCCCTCGATGCCAGGAGGTGCTTGTCATGACGGTCCAAGAGCTGCCCGGCGCGGCTGCTTACCGGCCCACGCCGCCCCCGGCCTGGAAGCCGCTCACCGATCCCGCGCCGCTGCTCCCGGACCCCGAGCCGTACCGCGTGCTCGGCACGGACGCCGCGGCCGACGCCGATCCCGAGCTGCTGCTGAGGCTCTACGCGGAGCTGGTCCGCGGCCGCAGGTACAACGCGCAGGCCACCGCCCTCACCAAGCAGGGCCGGCTCGCCGTCTACCCGTCGAGCACGGGGCAGGAGGCCTGCGAGATAGCGGCCGCCCTGGTGCTGGAGGAGCGGGACTGGCTCTTCCCCAGTTACCGGGACACCCTTGCCGCGGTGGCGCGCGGACTGGACCCGGTCGAGGCGCTGACGCTGCTGCGCGGCGACCGGCACACCGGCTACGACCCGCGCGAACACCGCATCGCACCGCTCTGCACCCCCCTCGCCACCCAGTTGCCGCACGCCGTCGGGCTGGCACACGCGGCGCGCCTCAAGGGTGACGACGTGGTGGCGCTCGCCATGGTCGGTGACGGCGGGACCAGCGAGGGCGATTTCCACGAGGCGCTGAATTTCGCGGCCGTCTGGCGTGCCCCGGTCGTCTTCCTCGTGCAGAACAACGGCTTCGCGATCTCCGTACCGCTGGCGAAGCAGACCGCCGCGCCGTCCCTGGCGCACAAGGCCGTGGGGTACGGGATGCCGGGCCGGTTGGTGGACGGAAACGACGCGGCCGCGATGCACCAGGTTCTCGGCGAGGCGGTGGCGCGGGCCCGGAGCGGCGGCGGGCCGACGCTCGTCGAGGCGGTGACGTACCGCATGGACGCCCATACGAACGCCGACGACGCCACTCGTTACCGCGTCGACAGCGAGGTCGAGGCCTGGCGCGCGCACGACCCGATCCGGCTTCTGGAGCGGGAGCTGACCGGGCGGGGGCTGCTCGGTGACGACGGGATCGAAGAGGCACGCCAGGCCGCGGAGCGGATGGCAGCCGCGCTGCGCGAGCGGATGAACGCCGATCCGGTGCTGGACCCGATGGATCTGTTCTCCCATGTCTATGTGGAGCAGACCGCACAACTGCGTGAGCAGGCGGCCCGGTTGCGTGTCGAGCTGGAAGCCGAGCAGGACCAGCAGGATCAGCACGGCCATGACGACGGGGAGGACGGGCGATGACCACCGCAGCGGCGACGGCCGGGGAGCGGACGGTGAAGGCCAAGCCCGCCACGATGGCGCAGGCACTCGGGAGGGCGCTGCGCGACTCGATGGCGCAGGACCCGACGGTGCACGTCCTCGGTGAGGACGTCGGCACGCTCGGCGGGGTCTTCCGGATCACCGACGGTCTGGCGAAGGAGTTCGGCGAGGACCGCTGCACGGACACCCCGCTGGCCGAGGCGGGCATCCTCGGGGCGGCCGTGGGCATGGCGATGTACGGACTGCGGCCCGTGGTGGAGATGCAGTTCGACGCCTTCGCCTATCCGGCGTTCGAGCAGCTCATCAGCCATGTCGCGAAGATGCGGAACCGGACGGCCGGCGCCATGCCGCTGCCCATCACGGTCCGGGTGCCGTACGGCGGCGGGATCGGCGGGGTCGAGCACCACAGCGACTCCTCGGAGGCGTACTACATGGCGACGCCCGGCCTCCATGTCGTCACGCCCGCCACGGTCGAGGACGCGTACGGGCTGCTGCGGGCCTCGATCGCCTCCGACGATCCGGTGGTGTTCCTGGAGCCGAAGCGGCTCTACTGGTCGAAGGCGGACTGGTCGCCCGACGCGCCGGTGGCGGTGGAGCCGATAGGCCGGGCGGTCGTCCGCCGGACGGGCCGCAGCGCGACGCTGATCACGTACGGGCCGTCGCTGCCGGTCTGCATGGAGGCGGCGGAAGCGGCCGTCGAGGAGGGCTGGGACCTGGAGGTCGTGGACCTGCGCTCGCTGGTGCCGTTCGACGACGAGACCGTGGCCGCTTCCGTACGGCGTACAGGGCGTGCGGTCGTCGTCCATGAGTCCTCCGGTTTCGGCGGTCCGGGTGGTGAGATCGCGGCCCGGGTCACCGAGCGCTGCTTCCATCACCTGGAAGCGCCGGTGCTGCGGGTCGCGGGGTTCGACATTCCGTATCCGCCGCCGATGCAGGAGAAGCACCATCTCCCGGGCGTGGACCGGGTGCTGGACGCGGTCGCCCGCCTGCAGTGGGAGGCGGAGAGCTGATGCCCCAGGTACTCGAATTCAAGTTGCCGGACCTCGGTGAGGGGCTCACCGAGGCGGAGATCGTGCGCTGGCTGGTGGAGGTCGGCGATGTCGTCGCCATCGACCAGCCGGTCGTCGAGGTCGAGACGGCGAAGGCGATGGTGGAGGTGCCGTGCCCCTACGGGGGTGTGGTGACCGCGCGGTTCGGCGAGGAGGGCTCGGAACTGCCGGTCGGGTCGCCTCTGCTGACGGTGGCGGTCGCGGTGGGGTCGGACGACGAGGGGGCCGGGTCCGATTCCGGTTCCACGCCCGGCGCCGGGGCCAGGTCCGGGGCCGGTTCGGTTTCCGGCGCTGGTTCCGGATCTGCCTCCGGTCCCGGTTCCGGTGAGGTGGAGTCGTCCGGCAATGTGCTGGTCGGGTACGGGACGGGCGCACCGGTGGCGCGCCGTCGTCGCGTCCGTCCCGCTGCCGTGACGGCAGCTGCTCCCGCGAGGGGGCCCGTGGCTCCGGCGCCGGCGCACGATCCCGTGCCGGATACGGCGACGGGACCGGTGGCGGTCGTCTCCCCGCTGGTGCGGAAGCTGGCGCGGCAGCATGAGCTCGATCTGCGGCAGCTGGTGGGCTCCGGTCCGGCCGGGCTGATCCTGCGGGCCGATGTCGAATCCGCGATCAGGGCGCTGGCCGAGGCAACGGCGGCTCCCCGGCCGGTTTCGGCACCGATGCCGGAGGTGGTGGTGGAGCCGGCTTCCGGGGCGGTGCCGGCGGGACCGGCCGCACAGCGGATTCCGTTGCGCGGTGTACGGGGCGCGGTCGCCGACAAGCTGGCTCGCAGCCGTCGGGAGATCCCGGACGCCACGTGCTGGGTCGATGCCGATGCCACCGAACTGATGGCAGCCAGGTCCGCGATGAACAGCGTCGGTGGGACGGCCGGCGGGCCCAAGGTTTCTGTGCTGGCCCTGCTGGCGCGTATCTGCACCGCGGCGCTGGCCCGGTTCCCCGAGCTTAACTCCACGGTGGACCTGGAAGCGCGGGAGATCGTGCGGTTGCCGGAGGTCCATCTCGGGTTCGCGGCGCAGACCGAGCGGGGCCTGGTCGTCCCGGTCGTGCGGGACGCGCAGGCCAGGAACGCCGAATCGATCGCGGCCGAGATAGCCCGGCTGACCGAGGCGGCGCGGGCCGGGCGGCTGACCCCCGCGGAGCTGACCGGCGGCACGTTCACACTGAACAACTACGGGGTGTTCGGAGTCGACGGATCGACCCCGATCATCAACCACCCCGAGGCGGCGATGCTGGGCGTCGGCCGGATCGTGCCGAAGCCCTGGGTGCACCAGGGGGAGCTGGCCGTACGACAGGTGGTCCAGCTCTCGCTGACCTTCGATCACCGGGTCTGCGACGGCGGCACGGCGGGCGGCTTCCTGCGCTACATAGCCGACTGTGTGGAACAACCGGCGGTGCTGCTGCGCACGTTGTAGGCGGGTGCGGTGGAGACGGCGGGTGCGGCGGGAACGTCCGTGGGCTCCTGTTCGCCTCCCCCGCTCGATCCTCCCGACCCTCCCGATCGGCTCGACCGGTTCGATGGCCGACCGGGAGGATCAACGGGATTCCGCGGCCCGCATACTCGGATGCATGACCGTGTATGACGCCATCGTCCTTGCCGGAGGGGCCGCCAAGCGGCTCGGCGGTGCCGACAAGCCAGGGATCCGGGTCGGTGGCCGTGCACTGCTCGACCGGGTCCTCGCGGCCTGCGCCGACGCCTCGACCACGGTGGTGGTGGGCGGCCGCCGGGCCACCGTGCGGCCGGTGATCTGGACGCGCGAAGAGCCCCGGGGCGGCGGTCCGTTGGCCGCGCTCGACGCAGGGGTCCGACGGACTGCGGCGGACCGGGTCCTCGTGCTCTCCGCCGACCTGCCGTTCCTCGGGCCGGGCACCGTCGGAGCGCTTCTGGACGCCGCCGGGGAAGGACAGCGGGACGGGGCCCTGTGCATCGATCAGCAGGGTCGCGACCAGCCTCTCGTCGCCGCCTACCGTGCCGAACCGCTGCGCCGTGAGCTCGCACTGCTCGCCGCCGAGCACGGCGGTCTGTCCGGACTCCCCCTGCGCCTGCTGACGCAGGAACTGGACCTTGCCCGGGTGGCGGCCGACCCGCTCGCCTCCTTCGACTGCGACACCTGGGAGGACATCGCGTCGGCCCGGGCCCGTATCAGAGAGCATGGGGCCGTGCTGGATGAATGGATCACCGCAGTCAAGAACGAACTCGGCATCGACCTCGACGTCGACACCGGCGTCCTGCTCGATCTCGCCCGTGACGCCGCCCATGGTGTCGCCCGGCCCGCCGCGCCGCTGACGACCTTCCTCGTCGGGTACGCGGCGGCCAAGGCGAGCAGCGAAGAAGGGGGCGACGGAGCCACGGCGGTGGCCGAGGCCGCCCGCAAGGCCGCGGCGCTCGCCCTTCGCTGGGCGGACGAGAACGAGACGCAATGACCACACGCAGCGGTGGGTCCGATCGGCCTCCGGGCGCGGATATCGCGTCGATGGGCGTCGGGCCGTCCCCGGCCGCGGATTCTTCCCCGGCCACCAGCCTTTCCGGAGCCGTCGGTTCTTCCCCGGCTGCCGGTTCTTCACCGGCCGTCGGCTCCTCCGCGGCTGCCGGTTCTTCCTCGGCCGTCGGTTCTTTCTCGGGGGGCGACCGTACGCAAAGCGGGGAGCGAAGCCAGACCTCGGTGGACCGGGCCGTTGAGCAGGCTCTCGCGCTGGTCGGGAGCCATTCGGCCCGTGCGCCGCACGCCCCGGATCAGTCGCACTCCGCAGATCAGCCGCACTCCACCGGGCAGCCTCGTCCTGCGGACGAACCCGCTGGTCCCGCGGCGGCACCTGGTTCGTTGCCCCCGGACCGGGACGCCGACGCGGCCGACGCGCTTGGCCAGGACGGGCACCAGGGCGGGCACCAGCACGGGCACCAGCAGAGCCACTCGGTCTCGGTCCCCTGGGGGGAGGCGCGAGCGCTCGCTGTCCGGACGGGGCAGGCCGTTGAGGTCCGAGCAGGCAGAGTCCCGCTTGACCAGGCGCTCGGGCACGTACTCGCCGAGCCGCTCGTCGCGCTCACCGATCTGCCGTCCTTCGACACCTCTGCCATGGACGGCTGGGTCGTCTCCGGACCGGGGCCCTGGAACATCCGCGAGGCCGCCGGGGCCGGGGCCGGGGACGAGAAGAGGGCCGGTGCCGGCCCGAGCAGGGACCCGGGCATCCTCGCCGGGCGGAGCACCCCCGCCACACTGCCCGACGGAGATGCCGTACGGATCGCCACGGGCGCCCGCATTCCGGCGGAAGCCGACGCCGTGATCCGCAGCGAGCACGCGCACCTGGTCGAGGCCAAGGGGCTCCTTCACGCGAAGCATCGGGTCCTGCCCGGGCAGGACATCAGGCCCCGTGGCCAGGAGTGCCGTGCCGGTGATCGGCTCATGCCCGCCGGAGCGCCGGTGACACCCGCGCTTCTGGGGCTGGCAGCCGCGGCCGGGTACGACGCACTCGTCGTGGTGCCTCGTCCC
The DNA here is from genome assembly GCF_053593015.1 of Streptomyces sp. NPDC002403. NCBI lineage: Bacteria > Bacillati > Actinomycetota > Actinomycetes > Kitasatosporales > Streptomycetaceae > Streptomyces > Streptomyces sp. NPDC002403. Next base: position 76,733 of record NZ_JBSFBQ010000015.1, read on the forward strand.
CGCGTCGACGTCCTCGTGCTCGGTGACGAACTGCTGACCGGCGGTCTGCCGCACGACGGGCTGATCCGTGATGCGCTCGGCCCGATGATCGGCCCCTGGCTGCGCGCGCTGGGCGCCGAGGTCTCGGCCCCGCAGCGCCTCGGCGACGACGCGGCTGCCCTGCGGCGTGTCCTCACCACGTCCGAGGCCGATCTGGTCATCACTACGGGCGGTACGGCTGCGGGCCCGGTGGACCACGTCCACCCGGTCCTCGCCGAGATCGGGGCCGAACTGCTCGTCGACGGGGTCGCTGTCCGCCCAGGCCACCCGATGCTGCTGGCCAGGCTCAGGAGGGAGGACCCAGCGGCGGTGCCATCCGGCAGCCGGGGTGGGGCGCGGGGCGGGGGACCGTATCTCGTCGGATTGCCCGGCAATCCCCTGGCCGCTGTCTCCGGGCTCCTCACCCTCGCCGAGCCCCTGCTCCGGGGCCTGTCCGGCCGGGAGCCGGAGGCGCCGTACCGGGCCGTCGTGCGCGACGAGGTGCACGGACATCCGCGTGACACCCGGCTGCTCCCCGTCGTCCACCGGGCGGGCGGCGGTAGCGGCGGACCGGGAAGCGGATACGGCGGCGGAGGGGCGGGAACCAGGAGCGGCGCCGAGCACGTCGTACCGCTGCAGTACAACGGTCCGGCGATGCTTCGCGGGGTCGCCGCTGCCGACGGGCTGGCCGTCGTACCGCCGGGCGGGGTACGGTCCGGCACCGAGGTGGAGATCCTCGATCTACCGTGGGCCTCGGCGATGCCGTGGACGGAAGGGTGTTTCACGTGAAACTTCCCGGCCACGATGCGATGGCCAGGCGCGCCGACGAGCATGTCGTACCCACCCGGGTCCTGCTCCCGCGCAGAGTCGTCGACGGACCGGCACGGCAGGTCGCCAAGCGGCTGCTGATGGCGCTTCTGGTGCTTGCCGCAACGGTGCTGATCGTCTGGCTGGACCGCGGTGGGTACCACGACGCCGCCGACGGCAAGGTCGACCTGCTGGACGCGGTGTACTACGCGACGGTCACCCTCTCCACCACCGGCTACGGCGACATCACCCCGTACGGGGACACCGCCCGGCTCACCAATGTGGTGCTCGTGACACCACTGCGGGTGCTCTTCCTGATCATCCTGGTCGGCACCACTCTTGAGGTCCTTACGGAACGGACCCGGGAGGACTTTCGGCTGAAGCGTTGGAGAACCAACTTGCGTGATCACACCGTTGTCGTCGGCTTCGGGACGAAGGGCCGCTCGGCCATCCAGACCCTGTGTGCCACCGGCCTGAAGAAGGAACAGATCGTCATCGTCGACCCGGCGACGAAGGTGATCGAGATCGCCAACGCCGAGGGCTTCGTCGGTGTGGTCGGTGATGCGACGCGCAGTGAGGTGCTCTTGCGGGCCGAGCTCCAGAAGGCGCGTCAGATCATCATCGCCACCCAGCGCGACGACACGGCGGTGCTGGTGGCGCTGACGGCCCGGCAGCTCAACCGTGGCGCGAAGATCGTCGCGGCGGTGCGCGAGGAGGAGAACGCCCCGCTGCTCCGGCAGTCCGGCGCCGACGCGGTGATCACCAGTGCCAGTGCGGCGGGCCGGCTGCTGGGTCTCTCCGTGCTCAGCCCCAGCGCGGGCACGGTGATGGAGGACCTGATCCAGCAGGGCAGCGGGCTCGATCTCGTCGAACGCCCGGTGATAAAGGCCGAGGTGGGCAAGAGCGTCCGGGAGACCGATGACCTCGTGGTCAGCGTGTTGCGGGGGCATCGGCTGCTGGGTTACGACGATCCGGCGGCCAGTCCGCTGCAGTTGACGGACCGGTTGATCACCATTGTGCGTGCCTCGAACGAGTCGCCGCCGGACGGTCCGCACATGGGGACACCGCGCCCACTCGACTGATCCGTCCAGCCCGCGTACGGCCGGCTTCGTCAACGTACCGTCGGCCTCGTCGACGTACGACCGGCCGTCCGCGTGGCGCCGTTCGCGGTCCTTCACCTGCCGCGGAGTAGCCTCGCCGCCATGTATGCGATCACGATCCCTGAACCCGGCGGTCCCGAGGCGCTCGTCTGGACCGAGGTGCCCGATCCGGTGGCCGGCGAGGGCGAAGTCCTCGTCGATGTCGTGTCCAGCGCGGTCAATCGCGCCGATGTGCTGCAGCGGCAGGGGTTCTACAACCCGCCGCCCGGCGCGTCCCCGTACCCCGGCCTGGAGTGCTCGGGCCGTGTCTCGGCGATCGGGCCCGGTGTCACCGGCTGGGCGGTCGGCGACGAGGTGTGTGCGCTGCTCGCGGGCGGCGGATACGCGGAGAAGGTCGCCGTGCCCGCCGGGCAGCTGCTGCCCGTACCGGACGGCGTCGACACGGCTCTGGCCGCGGCGCTCCCCGAGGTGACGGCCACGGTCTGGTCCAACGTCTTCATGGTGGCCCATCTGCGCCCCGGCGAGACGCTGCTGGTGCACGGCGGGTCCAGCGGCATCGGCACGATGGCGATCCAGCTCGCCAAGGCCGTGGGTGCGCGGGTCGCGGTCACCGCCGGGGGACCGGAGAAGCTGGCGCGCTGCGCGGAGCTCGGGGCCGACATCCTGATCGACTACCGGGAGCAGGACTTCGTCGAGGAACTGCGCAAGGCGACCGACGGGGCCGGCGCGGACGTCATCCTCGACATCGTCGGCGCGAAGTACCTGGACCGGAACGTGCAGGCGCTCGCCGTCAACGGCAGGCTGGCTGTCATCGGCCTCCAGGGCGGCGCCAAGGGCGAGCTGAATCTGGGTGCCCTGCTGAACAAGCGGGCCGCCGTCACCGCGACCTCGCTGCGCGGCCGCCCGCTCGCCGAGAAGGCCGCCATCGTCGCCGCCGTGCGCGAGCACGTCTGGCCGCTGGTCGCGGATGGTGTCGTACGGCCGGTCGTGGACCGCACGGTGCCGATGCCGGACGCCGCCGAGGCCCACCGGGTGCTGGAGTCCAGCGCGCACATCGGGAAGGTGCTGCTGCGAACCCCCGCGGCCTGATGCCGGCCCGGGTCCCCGCGGCCTGATGCCGGCCCGGGTCCCCCCGGCCTGATGCCGCCCCGGGTCCCCGCGGCCTGATGCCGCCCCGGGTCCCCGCGGCCTGATGCCGCCCCGGGTCCCCCCGGCCTGATGCCGTCCCTGATCCCTGCGGCCTGACGTCGGCCCGGCCCGGGCCCCGCTCCCTCCCCCCGCCCCACCGCACGGAAAGGCCCGGCGCGCAGGTCATGGACCATGTGCGCCGGGCCTCGGTGCCGCCCGCTGTCAGGGGCCTACGTATGAGGGATCAGGAACCAGGGATATCGGAGGCGCGGGGGCCGAGGGCTACAGGTACGGGCCCGACCTGAGGGCCCCGTGCGGGTCCCCGCTGCCGTCCTCGTCCTCATGGCCGCTGCCCGGCGGAAGGGCGCGGCGCATCTGCTCCAACTGGGCCCGGGCCGCCATCTGCTGGGCGAACAGCGCCGTCTGGATGCCGTGGAACAGGCCCTCCAGCCAGCCCACCAACTGGGCCTGGGCGATCCTGAGTTCCGCCTCGGAGGGCACCGACTCGTCGGTGAACGGCAGGGAGAGCCGCTCCAGCTCCTCCACCAGCTCCGGCGCGAGGCCGTCCTCCAGCTCCTTCACGGAGCTGGCGTGGATCTCCTTGAGCCTGACCCGGCTCGCCTCGTCGAGAGGCGCCGCCCTGACCTCCTCCAGGAGCTGCTTGATCATGCTGCCGATGCGCATGACCTTCGCGGGCTGCTCGACCATCTCCGTCACCGGGACCTCACGCGATTCGTCGTCAGTGCCACCGCCGCCGATCGCCATGCCGTCCTGCCCCACCACGAGGACTTGGGGGTGCTCCTGCGACCGTTCATTCCTCGGCATCTCCATGGCGCCATTGTCTCGCACACCTGCCGTACAACACCGTGGTGCCCCCGCAAACGGTTGATCCACCGTCCACGGGGGCACCGAGTCAGCCGGTCAGCCCACCGGCCGCACCTCCTCGGCGGCCTCCGGAATCACCCGGCCCTCCGTGCCAGGGCGAGGCGGGAACGGGTGAGCGCCGTGGCGAGCAGGCCGGCCAGCAGCGGCACGCCCACCACGAGCAGGCCGAGCGTGGTCCAGGGCAGCACGATCGGCGTGTACGCCGACTCCGTGGGCTCCATCCGCATCGTTTGCAGCGCCTGGCGCAGATCGACCATCCGCAGGGCCACCGCAGGCACCAGTCCGGCCAGCGTGCCGAGCACCACACCCGTGAGCGCCACCACCACGCACTGGAAGCCGGAGAGTTTCCGCCGCACGCCCGGGGGCGCGCCGACCGCGCTGAGCGTGTTGAGGTCGGCCTCCGCGTCCGCCTTGGCGAGGCCCGTCGTGATCGCGGCGGCGCCCAGCGTCACCATTCCGGCGAACAGGGTCAGGATCAGCAGCATGGAGTTGTCGATCCGGCCGCCGGAGCCGGACTCGGACTGTGCCCAGATGCCGCCACCGGCCTGCTCGATCGCGCCGTAGGTCCGCTGCTCCTCGGCGTCCGTGGGCGCGTGGGTGACCGCGTACACGCTTCCGCTCGCCTGGGTGTGCAGACCGAGCCGTTCCGCGGTCCGCCGCGGAAGGATCATGCTGATCCCGGGGGTGGCGGCGTACTTCTCGGGTGCCACGTACACCTTCAGCCTGTCGGTGGTGGTGCGGGCCTTGCCCGGGTGCAGCTTCCGGCCCTCCTTGTCCTTGTCGCTGTAGGCGTGGACGGCCTTGATGGTGACTTCGCCGTTCTTCGCGAACACCTGGTTCAGCAGTACCGGTGTGCCCGCGGCCAGCGCCTTCGCGGCGGCGGGGTCGTCGAGCTTCACATAGGTGCTGAGCAGGGCTTCGTCCGCCACGACGATGCCATGCTCACCGGCGTTGAAGACGCCCGACGACATGATGCCGACGAGGCACGCGGGGGAACGCATCAGCTTCTTGTGCTCGTCGGCGGTGAGCCGCGCGGCGAGTTCCTTGGCGCCCTTGCCGGTGAGCGGGCAGGAGGTCGCCTTTCCGGCGGGCTTGACCAGCTCGACCGAGCCGCAGGCGTTCTCGGCGTCGCCGTAGACGTTGCAGTCGCTGCCCGCCCATACGTGCCGGAAGTCGGCGTGCCCGCCGGTGACGGCCATGTTCCGTTCGACGGCGGCCCGTGCCTGCGGGAGCCGGGCGGCGGTCTTGTCGTCGAAGGCGGAGAGGACGACGGTTCCCTCGTTCAGCACGGGAACGTAGTTGTACTCCGCCTCGGCCATGGCGCTGGACATGTACGTGGCGATGGCGACCGAACCGGCGACGGCCGCCATCACGGCCGCGACCGCGGGAGCGGTACGGCCGCGGTTGCGGGCCGCGTCACGCAGCGCCAGCCGGGGCGAGAGCGGCAGTCTGCTGCCGAGCCGCCCGAGGAAGCCGACGATCACCGGGATGCAGGCGAGCAGCCCGAGCTCGGCGGTCACCGAGCCGGCGGCGACCAGCGTCGAGTCCCCGGCGGTGCCGCCGTAGACGGCGACGGCGCATCCGATGGCCAGTACGCAGGCGCCCAGAACGGGCAGCACCCGGGAGGAGCGGCGGACGCCGCGTCGCCCGGTGAGCGACTCCAGCACGGACTGCCGGCTCGCCACGATCGCCGGGGCGAACGCCGCCAGCAGACCCGTGATCAGGCCGATGACCGCGATGACCAGAAGTTCTGTGGGATTGAGGGCAAGCGAGACGAAGCGGTTCCCGGACCACTCCTCGATCATGGGGCGGAACACCGCGGTGGCTGCCAGCCCGACCGCCACACCGGCCACGGCCCCGACGCCGCCGAGTACCAGGCCGCCGCTGAGCACCACGGCCCGGACATGACGCCGGTCCCCGCCGCAGGTGCCGAGGAGACCGAGCTGACGGCGGGAGCGGCGCGCACCGACGGCGAAGGCCGGCCCGGCGAGCAGCACGATCTCCAGGACCGCCATGGCGACCACGGTGACCAGCGCCGCGCTCACCTCCCCGGAGGTGTCCGGGTACGCCTCGACACCCTTCCTGGCCAGCGGGATCTCGGAGTCCGGCGGCGGGTCGAGGACGACCTGACGGGACTTGACGAGGACGCCCGACTCATTGGCCGCCATGACGTCCGGCCAGGTCACCCCCACTCCCTCGGGGCCCTTGACCAGCCATTCCTTGGAGCCGGTGTTCGGCGGCAGCACCTTCTTGTCCTGGTCGGCCCTGGCCTGCCACGGGGCGATGACCGCTCCCGGATCGGCGTACAGCGCCTCGGCCTTCAGCTGGTCCGGCTGCTCGACCACGCCGGTGATCGTGTACTTCTTGCCGAAGTTGCGCACGGTGGTGGTCGAACCGACGTGCAGGCCGCTCGACTTCAGGAACGGCTCGGTGGCCGCCACCTCGTCCTTGCCGTGCGGGAACGCACCACGTACGAGGTCGATCTTGCCGCGGGCCAGCTCGTCCGAGGTCCGGAACTCGTAGATCTCGGTGGTGGCGACGCCGTAACCGGTGGTGATGCCGGCCGGGACCGACTGGATGCTGATCGCCCGTGAGCCCTTGGGGAACGTGGTGGAGATGTCGATCGACGGGCCGTCCTCGTCCAGCGGCGCGTTCTCGTCGACCTGCTCGTACCTCTGCGCGTCGGGCAGCTGGTGGATGGGGCCGATCTGCTCGTCGCTGAAGAGCGCGTCGGCGGAGCCCATAGCGGCCGTCAGCTCTTCGGCCGTCGTCGGTGTCACGCTGCGGTACGTCACGTCGAGGGCGGTGACGCCGAGGACGGGTACGGCGATCATCGCGACCACCAGTGCGCTGCGGCCCTTGGACCGCATCGCGTCGCGCCGGGCTATCCGGAGGGCGGCGCGCCAGCCGGTGAAGAGGCTCACTTGGCGGCCTCGGGGGAGAGCAGCGATTCCGCGTCGGCGTGGCCGGTGAGCGTCTGGTCGACGACCGAACCGTCCCGGAGGAACACGACCCGGTCCGCCCAGGCCGCGTACCGCGGCTCGTGCGTCACCATCACACCGGCGGCGCCCTGGTCGCAGCGGCTGCGCAGCAGCGCGAGGACCTGCTCGCCGGTCTCGGAGTCGAGCGCTCCGGTCGGTTCGTCGGCGAGCACCAGGCGCCGGTCCCCCACCAGCGCACGGGCGATGGCGACGCGCTGCTGCTGGCCGCCGGACATCTCGTCCGGGAACCGGTCGGCGATGTCCAGGAGCTTCATCTCCTCCAGCGCCGCCCTGGCCTCCTTGCGGGCCTTGCGGACGGAGACGCCGTCGAGTTCGCGCGGCAGGGCGATGTTCTCGGCGGCGGTGAGGGCGGGGATCAGGTTGTAGTCCTGGAAGACATAGCCGACGCTGCGGCGGCGCAGGGCGGCGACGCCCTTGCGGCCGAGCCCGGCTATGTCCTGGCCCTCGATGACGACCTGGCCGCTGGTCGCGGTGTCGAGACCGCCCGCGATGGTCAGCAGGGTCGACTTGCCGGAGCCGGACGGGCCCATCACGGCGACGAGTTCACCGGCGTACACGGACAGGTCGATGCCCCGCAGGGCGTGCACCTCGGCGATGCCGGAGCCGTGGGTGCGGGTGAGCGCCCGGATTTCGAGCACCGGCGCACCGGCCGGTGTCGCGGATCGGGACGGGACGTGCGAGGACATGGTGGGTGGTTCCCCTCGGAACGGGTGTGGAGTGACGGGCCCGCGGCCTTGGTCCGAGGCCGCGGGCCCCGAGGCCCTGAAGCCCCTGAGGTTTCGCGTTCAGCGCCGGCTGCGGGGGCGGGCGATACGGGACATGGCGCGGCCGGTCGTACGGACCTCGGGTTCCGGCTCCGTGGCGGCGGCGTCGGCGAGGCGGACCAGCCGGGTCTCGCAGTGGTCCAGCCAGCGGGCCTCGGCCTCCGCCTGGAAGATCAGCTGCTCCAGTACGAGCAGCCAGGCGACCTCGTCGCGGTTGGCCGGGACGTCGCTGAGCGACTGCGCCTTGAGGCGGGTGTAGTCCTGCATCGCCTTGAGGGTGTGGTGGCGCTGGGACTGGATGACGGCACGGATGTCGACCCCGGGGGCGCCGACCGCCATGGCGAGCTTGATGGCCAGCTCGTCGCGGGGCGGGTTGCTGCGGTCGACCGGGGTCTCGAACCAGTTCCGCAGCTCGGTGCGTCCGTCGTCGGTGATCGCGTAGAGAGCGTGCCCCTGGTCGTCCTCGTCGTCCTGCACGACCAGGCCGTCGCGCTCCAGCCGGCTGAGCGTCGTGTACACCTGGCCGACGTTGAGCGGCCAGGTGGAGCCGGTGCGCGACTCGAATTCGGTACGGAGCTGGGAGCCGTACCGGGGCCCCCGCTCCAGGAGGGCCAGCAGCCCGTGGCGGATCGACATACTCAGTATGTATACCGAGTATGTTCCTCGGCGCAAGTCTCCGCCGGGTGCATGGGCGCTGGTGGGGCCCGGTTCGCGGAGAGTCCGTGGAAGGTGAGCGAGCGGCTCAGTCCGTGCGTCGCATGCGGAACGCCAGGAAGCCCAGCCCCAGTCCTATCAGCGCGATTCCCGCGCCCAGTGATACTCGTTTCACCCGCTGCACGGTCGTCGTGTCGAGGGCCTGCTGCGAGAGCCGGTCGGCTCCGGGGGCGGTGTTGGCCTCGGGCGTCGCGGCAGGCGCCGGATCCGGATCGGTCGGCGCGGGGGGTGCGTCGGGCTGCGGGAGTGAACTGTCCACGTGTGCGAACTCCCACGGCGAGAGCTGCCGCCCGGGCCGCAAGCGCCCCTCCCCGGCTTCACGCCCGGCGAGCGGGGGCTGCACCTCGGTCCCCGGCGGCTCCTCGTCGGAGCCGGAGGAGGAGTCGGAGAAGGGGTCGGAGGAGGAGTCGGACAGAGGTGTGCGGGACGGCGACGGCGCGGGCGAGGCCGGCGCCGAGTCGGCGGGGGAGCCGGAGCCCGGGGCGGAGGGGTGCGGAGGGCCCGGAGGCGCGGGGGCGGCGGATCCGCCGCCCGGGGGAACGGCCGTCGGTATGGACGAGGGTTCGGCCGAAGGAGTGGCCGGGTCTGCGGTCGACGGGTCGGCGCCGGGAACACCGGAGGGCCGGGCGGTGGCTCCGGCCGAGGTGCGCGAGGGCGGCGTCACCGGGGAGCTCAGCGGTCCTGTCGACCGGCCGGACGACCCCTGTCCGGCCTGTGCCTCTCCCGCCGCAGCCCCCAGTGCCGCCCCCGCCGTCAATATGAGGCAGGCCACACACCGTGTGGGCCGTGAGGGGAGATGTCCTGAAGCCATGGACATACCGTCACATGTGATGGTATGTCCGGCATCTCGGTGTAGTGCTTCAGTCCCAGTCGCTTCCGCGTAGACGCAAGGTCTGTCTGATGCTGGTGGATGAGCCCTGGAGGAGGATGGCTGATTCGACCTCAACGGATGCTGGGGCGTAAATATCAGGGAGCAGGGGCATCGAATAGGGATATTCGCTCATGTGGACCCTCATGAGAGGGAGGGCCATGAGCGGGAACCGATGGCCCTCCCTCGCGCCCGCCGGTTCGCAGCGCTGTGAAGCTTGCTGTCGAGCTAGATGTACGGGTTGATTATGGAGCGGTCTTGGCAGTTTTGAAGCCAGGTGCTTCCCTCCATTACCCAGACTTCGATGTAGGCGTACTTGATTCCATTATTATCCGTGGCTGTCGTTGTCCACGTGTGCGAGGAACCCTTTCCGTCGTACAAATGATGCATGGTCCAGTAGCGGGACCCTCCGCTGCGATTCACTGTGTGTAGTTGAATTGCCACATGGTGGCCATCTGCGGCGGTGTCTTTGATGGTGAGATTTACGTTTTTCAGGCTGTTGGCGTTGACGAACTCCCATGAGCCGCTGCCTGAGGCGCCAGTGACGCTGCATGCCGCCCCCACGGACTCTGCGGCAGCCGGTGATGCGGTGGCGGGTATGGCGACTGTAGCCGCGATGCAAGCGGCGGCCATTCCCAGCAGTTTCTTACGCATGCGGAATTCCTTAGCTCGGCCAATTTGAGTGCAGGATATAGAACGGCTTGTGCATGTCAAGGTATGTCATGCCTCATAGGCTTGTCTACGCGTAGCCTGATTCGCTCCCTATGTGGCAAATGGTCAAATTGTTTGCGGGGGTGGGTTCGGGGGTGGGTGCCCGTCCTGCTTTGTGCGTCTCGTAGGGGGTGGCCGCTCATGGGTGACGCGAGTGTGATGTGTATTTCTCTTGATTGCTTTCGAAGATGATTTTTTTCTTTATGTTCAATGCTTCGAATGGGTGAATTTTCTTGTGTGTGGGGGCTCGTTTGATGATTTGCAATCGGCTGCTAACGAGCGCGTGCATGGTTGGCGGTGACGATGGCCCTGCCGGCTCGTGGGGCCGTGCGTGGTGGGGATGCAGGCACGTGGGTTGATCAGGTCGGAGTGTCGGGGCACGGGCCTTTCAGCGGCCGTGATTGCTGATCCGGTGGCGGAGTCGGGGCCGGTCCGGCAGGCCCGCAGAGATGCCGCGCTGCTCGACCGACCACGCCGGCGGCGCTCGGAGCGGGCGCGAGGTGCAAGCTGGTCCTCGTCGACCGGCTCCTGGCCACACTCGTCCATCTGAGGCACAGCGTCACCCACGACGTACTGGCCTGCTGGTCAGGTGGACCGGTCGGCCATCACCCAGGCCTGAGACGCCGACCTGGTCGACCTGCTCGCCGACACCATCGACCTGCAGATCCTGGCCGACGCCGGCTGCCAAGGCCTCGCGGCGCACACCCACGGCCAGGTTGTCACCCCACCACGAAGCCGCACGCTTCGCGCTCTCCTCAGCCGGAATCCCCGTCGAACACGGCATCGCCCACCTCAAGAACGGGAGAGCCCTCGCCCGGCACCACACTCGACGAGACAGCCTGCCCGGCACCATCCGAGCCGTCGCCGGACTCCTGACCGACCAACAAGCAACCCACCACACGAAGGAACTCGCACTTGCCACCACACCCGCGTGATCAGAACGCCAACCACAAGATCGACACGCCCTGACCCCAACCATGCACGAGCTCGTAAGGCGGTGTCCTATGTGGCGAGCCGGAGAAATTCGGGTGTAGCAGCACAGTGCCGCGGCGAGGCTGAGAAGGTCAGGTGGCTGCGGGGTGGCCTGTGGGCTTGCCCTACTCGGCTCACAGCCGCAGGGGGCGAGCAGAGGGAAGGCTTTACTGGTCAGGATGCAGCGAGATCGTCTTCGCACCGACAGGAAGACGATCTCGCTCGTTTCAGACAAGCTGCGGTCCCGCTCTTCCGACCGGCACGTCCGGATGGCCGCGCTCGTCATCCAGCCCGAGAGAGCCTGGTCTGCACAGCGGATCCCTATGCTCCTGCTGCGAGGTCGGTCAAGGACGTGCCTCTGCCAAGGAGCAATCCGATCCGGGCGAAATAACTCAGGCCGGGTCGCCCGTCGCGATGCGGAGTTCGAAGTGGGCGCCGGTCTTCGGTACGGCGGTGCCGGCCGTGGGGAACTGGTCGATGACCTGGTCCTCCGCGTAGGCGTTCCCCGGCACCTCGATCGGCTTGATGGTCCAGCCCGCCGCTTCCGCGCACGCCCGCGCGGAGAGGATGTCCTTGTACAGGAAGTTGGGGGCGTCGACCTTGTTCGGGTCGTCGCTGTCCTCCAGCGCGTCCGTGCACTTCTCCGTGTCCATCGTCCGGTTCCGCTCCGGATCCTTGTGCTCGCTCGCGGCCGGGGACTCGTTCGCGGTCGTGCCGCCCTTGGGGTCGTTGTCCTTCAGCGAGAGCACCGTGATCAGACCGCCGATCGCGATCAGGGCGACCACGATCGAGCCCACGATCACCGGCATGTTCCGCTTGGAGCCGCCGCCCGAGCCGGAGTGCTGCTGGGTCCGGGTCTGCGGCGAGACCGTGTAGGGCGGCGGGGTCTGCTGTACCGGGCCCTGGTACGGCTGGGCCGCCTGCGGGTAGCCGTACGACGGTGCGGGGGCCGGGGTCGACGGGCCGTACGCGCCCGACTGGTACGGGCCCGGCTGGTACGGCGTCTGGACGCTCTGGGGCGCCGCGCCGGACTGGTCGACCGGCGGGAAGACCGTCGCGCCGACGCCCGAGCCGCTGTTCGCCGGGTTGCCGCCGCCCGCGACGATCACCGGCGCGCCCGTGGTGCCGCTCGCGGCCAGCACGCGGGCGATCTCGTCCTGCATCGCCGCCGCGCTGGGGAAACGTTCGTTCGGATTCTTCTTCAGCGCGCGGGCGACCAGCGCGTCCATCGCGGGGGTGACCGACCGGTTGATGGTGGAGGGCGCGACCGGCTCCTCCTGGACGTGCGCGTACGCGATGGCCAGTGGGGAGTCCGCGTCGAAGGGGATCCGCCCGGTCAGCAGCTGGAAGAGCATGATGCCGACCGAGTACAGGTCGGAGCGGGCGTCCACGCCGCGGCCCAGGGCCTGCTCGGGGGAGAGGTACTGCGGGGTCCCGACGACCATGCCGGTCTGCGTCATCGACGTGACGCCCGACTGCATGGCGCGGGCGATGCCGAAGTCCATGACCTTCACGACACCGCGCTTGGTCACCATCACGTTGCCGGGCTTGATGTCGCGGTGGACCAGACCCATCTCGTGGCTGGTGTCCAGCGCCGCCAGCACGTCGGCCGTCACCTTCAGTGCCCGGTCGGCCGGCATCGCGCCGTGGTTCTGTATGTCCGCCTGGAGCACGGAGCCGAGCGGCTGCCCCTCCACGTACTCCATGACGATGTACGGCATCAGCGCGCCGCCGAGCTCGTCCTCGCCGGTGTCGAAGACCGAGACGATGTTGGTGTGCTGCAGTTTGGCGACAGCCTGCGCCTCGCGCCGGAACCGCTCGCGGAAGGACTGCTCGCGCCCGAGCTCCGTATGCAGTGTCTTGATCGCGACCTGGCGGTCCAGGGCCGTGTCGTAGGCCAGGTATACGGACGCCATCCCGCCCTCGCCGAGCAGGTCGCGAAGCTGGTAGCGCCCGCCGGCGACCGAACCGCCCGCGTAGCGACCCTGAGCGCCGTGTGCGCCGTCCTGGCTCATGACTTGCTTCCCCCTCGGCGCGCGACTCACGCGATCATCCCTATTACGCGCCAAGTCTGCCCGAGGGGTACGACACGTCAAGCCAGGTGCCCGTTCCGTGACCCTACGCACAAGAAGCGTCTCGGAAGCGTTACAGGACCCGCATGAAATTTGCGTGGACGGCACGCCGGGCGGTTGGATGACCGGTCCCTCTCGGAAACGGTGCGTCCGAAAGAGGCTGTAGCGTGACGTGGCAATGCAGCTAGACACCGTGAGAACCCGCGGACGCGCGGACAGATACGACGGCGAGGACTGATGGCACCCGATTCCGAAGCAAACGGCGGCGGAGTTTCGGATGGCACCGACTCCTGGGGCATCGGCGGTGTCGTCGGTGACGGACGTTACCGGATGACCCACCGCCTCGGCCGGGGCGGCATGGCGGAGGTCTTCGCGGCCGAGGACGTCCGGCTCGGACGTACCGTCGCCGTGAAGCTCCTGCGCTCCGATCTCGCCGAGGACCCCGTCTCCAAGGCCCGGTTCACGCGCGAGGCGCAGTCGGTCGCCGGGCTCAACCACCACGCGATCGTCGCCGTGTACGACTCCGGCGAGGACATCGTGGGCGGGGCGACCGTCCCCTACATCGTGATGGAGCTGGTCGAGGGCCGCACCATCCGCGATCTCCTGATCAGCGCCGAGCCCCCGCCGCCCGAGCAGGCCCTGATCATCGTCTCGGGCGTGCTCGAAGCACTGGCGTACTCGCACCAGCACGGCATCGTGCACCGCGACATCAAGCCGGCCAACGTGATCATCACCAACTCCGGTGCGGTCAAGGTGATGGACTTCGGCATCGCCCGCGCGCTGCACGGCGCGCAGTCGACGATGACCCAGACCGGCATGGTCATGGGCACGCCGCAGTACCTCTCGCCCGAGCAGGCGCTCGGCAAGGCCGTCGACCACCGCTCCGACCTCTACGCCACCGGCTGCCTGCTGTACGAACTCCTGGCGCTGCGGCCCCCGTTCACGGGTGAGACGCCGCTGTCCGTCGTGTACCAGCACGTCCAGGACATTCCGGTCCCGCCGTCCGAGGTCCTGGACGCGGTGCCGCCGGAGCTGGACGGGCTGGTCATGCGCTCCCTCGCGAAGGACCCGGACGACCGGTTCCAGAGCGCCGAGGAGATGCGCGGCCTGGTCCAGTACAGCCTCCAGATGCTTCAGGTGCAGGGCGGCCACACCGGTACGTGGAACACCGGCCCGGTCGCGGTGCACGAGGGCGGGAACACCCCGGCCATGGGCGTCGCCGGGGCCACGATGGCGATGGGGCACCCGCCGCACGGGGACACCTCGCAGGGTCCGATCCTGCCGCCTATGAACCCCGACGACGGCGGTTACGAGGGCGGGCACAACGGCGGTGGCGGCCGCGGCAAGCTGTGGCTGTTCGTCGTGCTCGCGCTGATCGCCATCGGGGCGGGCGTCGCCATCGCGGTCAACGCCGCGAAGGACACCGGCCCGACGCACGAGAAGAAGCCCGACACGGTCTCCAGTTCGCCGTCCCCGAAGAAGAGTTCGTCCGGGCCGACCGACGAGCAGAGCGATCGGAGCCAGGTGCCGGAGAACTCCACCGGCAACCAGCAGGACACCCCGCCGTCGCGGACCTACTCCCCGCCGACCACGCCGACCGAGCCCTCGAAGCCGGCGACGAACCAGCCCTCCACCCCGGCGACCGGCGGCACGACGAACAACGGCGGTACGGGCACGGACGGCGGCGGTACTTCGACCGACGGCGGTACGGGCACGGACGGCGGCGGTACTTCGACCGACGGCGGTACGGGCACGGACGGCGGCGGTACTTCGACCGACGGCGGTACGGGCACGGAC